>JAFXTJ010000076.1 GCA_017535945.1 Lachnospiraceae bacterium | reverse complement strand
TGGACGAGCCGACGAACCATCTGGACATTACGAGCAAGGAGATCCTGGAGGAGGCGGTCCGCAGCTACACCGGCACCGTCCTTTACGTGAGCCACGACCGGTACTTCATCAACCGCACTGCCACGCGGATCCTGGATCTGACCGGAAAGCAGCTGGTGAACTACATCGGTGACTATGACTATTACGCCGCCCACCGCGAGGAGCGGATGGCCGGACTGCGCACGGAGAACGGCACCGGAAGTTCAGCATCACCGGGTTCGAAGGGTACTGCCGCGCCGGATGGCGGTATAACGGGATCGGGAAACGCTGTGCCGGGAGCAGATGGCAGAACAGACTGGCAGGCGCAGAAGGAAGCGCAGAAAGAACAGCGCCGCCGGGAAAACGAACTGAAAAAGTGTGAGGAAGAGATCGCTCAGCTGGAAGAGAGGAATACCGCTATCGACGCGGAACTCTCCCTGCCGGAGGTCGGCACGGACCTCGCCCGGCTGAGAAAACTGTCAGACGAGCAGGAAGCGGTCAGGACCAGACTGGAGGAACTGTACGAGCTCTGGGAAACCCTGAGTATGTGAGGCTTACAGCCTCTCAGCGATCGCGTCGATGAACGCCTCCGTGTTCTTCACGGTGACCCGCTCCACCGGCAGCGTCGTGATGAGCGCGAGATCTTTGGTCATGACGCCGCTCTCGATCGTCTCAAGCGTCGCACGCTCGAGCCTGTCGGCAAAGGCCTGCAGCTCTGCGAGACCGTCGAGTTCCCCGCGCTTTCTCAAAGCCCCCGTCCAGGCAAAGATCGTCGCGACCGGATTCGTGGAGGTTTCCTCCCCCTTGAGATGCTTGTAGTAATGCCGCTGCACCGTTCCGTGCGCCGCCTCGTATTCGTAAACTCCCGCGGGAGATACCAGAACGGAGGTCATCATGGCCAGGGAGCCGAAGGCCGAGGAGACCATATCGCTCATCACATCCCCGTCGTAGTTCTTGCAGGCCCAGATCATCCCGCCGCGGGATTTCATGATGCGCGCGACCGCGTCATCGATCAGCGTGTAGAAATAGGTGATGCCGGCCGCTTCAAACTTTGCCTTGTAATCCGCCTCATAGACCCGGTCAAAGATCTCCCTGAACCGTGCGTCATAGGTCTTGCTGATCGTATCCTTGGTCCCGAACCACAGCTCCTTCTTCTCATCGAGCGCAAACTGGAAGCAGGCGCGGGCAAAGCTCTCGATCGAAGCGTCCAGATTGTGCACACCCTGCACGACACCTGCGCCCCTGAATTCCTGAATGAGCTTTCGCGTCTCGTTTCCCTGCGCATCGGTGTAGACCAGCTCGGCCTTCCCGGGACCCGGGACCGCCATCTCCACATTCTTGTAAACATCGCCGTAAGCGTGACGCGCCAGTGTAATGGGCTTCTCCCAGTTCTTCACACAGGGCTCGATCCCGGCCACCGTGACGGGCGTCCGGAAAACCGTACCGTCGAGGATCGCGCGGATCGTTCCGTTGGGGGATTTCCACATCTCCTTCAGGTCATATTCCTTCACACGGTCGGCATTCGGTGTGATAGTGGCACATTTCACGGCAACGCCCAGCCGCTTCGTCGCCTCCGCGGAATC
This sequence comes from Lachnospiraceae bacterium, assembly GCA_017535945.1. Lineage (GTDB taxonomy): Bacteria > Bacillota > Clostridia > Lachnospirales > Lachnospiraceae > Butyrivibrio. The sequence goes on along the minus strand of JAFXTJ010000076.1, from coordinate 27,485 downwards.
GACCGTCACCTGATCGTCCGTCTCATCCCGGTGTTTCAGACCGAGGTCATAGTACTCCGTCTTCAGATCGACATACGGCAAAAGCAGCTTCTCCTTGATGAGCGCCCAGAGGATCCTGGTCATCTCATCGCCGTCCATCTCCACGAGCGGTGTTTTCATCTCGATCTTTGCCATCTTTGTTTCCCCTCTCTCCGGCAGGATCCGCAGATCCCGGTCTTACTTCTTTTCCGCGTTCTTTTTCAGCAGGCTGATCCCCAGCTTCTTTTCCGCCGCTTCCACGCGGTCCTCCAGTTCGGCGTCCGTCATGATGGTCACACGGCCGCCGGCGTACTCCTCGTCCACCCAGGCCTTGACCTCGGCGACGAGCGGTGATGTCTTCTCCATGAGGGCGTCGCCCTCCAGATGATAATGCCTGTTGATCCAGTGCGCGATCCCGGCAAGTCCCGAGGTGTTGGACACGGCGCTCACCGGCGGGCGTTTCAGGAATTTTTCCGTATCGAAGATGTTGTAGATCTCCTCGTTCTTTAACAGTCCGTCCGCATGGATACCGGCTCTGGTCACATTGAAGTTCTTTCCCACAAAAGGTGTGTTCGGCGGAATGCTGTGGCCGATCTCCCGCTCGTAGTACTCGGCCAGATCCGTGATGGCCGTCGTATCCATGCCGTCGAGCGTGCCTTTTAACTGGGCATACTCAAAGACCATGGCCTCCAGCGGCGTATTGCCGGTGCGCTCCCCGATGCCGAAGAGCGAGGTGTTCACCGATGCGCAGCCGTAGAGCCAGGCCGTGGTGGAATTGGTCACCGCCTTGTAGAAATCGTTGTGTCCGTGCCATTCGATGAGGTCGCTCGGCACGCCGCCGTTGGTATGGATCGCGTAGATGATACCCTGGACGCTTCGCGGGATGACCGCGCCGGGGAAATTCACGCCGTAGCCCATGGTGTCGCAGGCACGCACCTTGACCGGGATCCCGTAGGCATCCTTGAGCTTCATGAGTTCGATACAGAACGGCACGACAAAGCCGTAGATATCCGCCCGTGTGATGTCCTCGAGATGGCACCGGGGGCTGATCCCCTCCTCCAGGCAGGAACGGATCACAGAGAGATAATGCTCCATCGCCTGTCTTCTCGTCATCTTGAGTTTCAGGAAGATGTGATAGTCGGAACAGGACACGAGGATGCCCGTCTCCTTCATGCCGATCTCCTTGACGAGTTTGAAATCCTCCTCGCTCGCACGGATCCAGCTTGTGACTTCCGGGAATTCATAGCCGCGGTTCAGACACCGGTCAACGGCTTCGCGGTCTTTCTTGCTGTACAGGAAGAATTCGCTCTGACGGATCAGTCCCTTGGGACCGCCGAGGCGGTGCAGTTCGTCATAGATGTGCAGGATCTGGTCCGCGGTATACGGCGCACGGGACTGCTGCCCGTCACGGAAGGTGGTATCCGTGATCCAGATCTCCCTGGGCATGTTGTGCGGCACGATCCGGTCATTGAAGGGGATCTTGGGGATCTCCTCGTAGGGGAACATATTACGGAACACGTTGGGCTTCTCGACATCGTCGAGAATGTACATGTGTTCCTCGATCTGCAGCAGATTGTTATGCTCGTTTAATGTGACCGGCCGGCTGAAAAAGGCCTCGTTATCCTGTTTCATGGCTTCCTCTCCCTTGGCACCTGTACGACCAACGGGCAGTATTATACTCTCTTCGCGCCTGCTCCGCAAGGGTGCGGTCTTACACTTATGCGGTGTAAGCTGATACTTTCCGGTCTCAGGAGAGATTCACACCATCAGGAATGATAAGTACCAATTTACAAGAGGATCGCCGAAGATGGCCATGAGAAAGCCGGCGGCGGACAGGCACGGGCCGAACGCGACCGCTTCACCGCGGCGGAAGCGGCGGGCAAGGACGGCATAACCGATCCCCAGCATGCAGGAGAAGAACAGCGCGAACATCATCGATACAGGGCCCAGATAGAGCGCCAGGACGCCGATGAGTTTCACATCCCCGCCCCCCATGCTGTCCTTCTTCAGGATCCGGTCCATGACGAAGACGACAGCGAGGATCGCGATGACAAAGCCCGCCATCGCACCGATATGCGTCAGCAGATCCCGCACGGATACAAAAAGCCACGGTTCTGTCGCGGCCCAGCCGATCAGTGCCGCCAGGATACAGCCGTTGGGGATGAGCCGCTCCTCCAGATCGGTGAGGGTCAGCACAAAGAGCGCACCGGCAAAGATAAAATATCGGATGGTATTAAATGACAGGCCGAAGCGCCACATGATGAGTGCCGTGATACAGCCGAAGAGAAGTTCCGTCACGGGATAGCGCAGGGAGATCCGCTCGTTGCAGTAACGGCACTTTCCCCGGGTCAGACCAAAACTCACAAGAGGGATCAGATCCGCCGCTCCCAGTTCATGCGCACAATGCGGACAGCGGCTCCTGTCGCTCACCCAGTTCTGCCCGCGCACGATCCGCATGGCCATGCAATTGTAAAAGGAACCGAATAAGAGACCGAACAGAAATGCGATCGCGATCTGCAGCGCCCGGGGGATCATGCCCGTCACCAGCCCACCAGCATGCAGTTCTGCTTCTCTCCGGCAGGACGCGCCGGATCACAGGGATAGAGAGTTGCATTGTTGAAATATGCGCCGAAGCGGCCTCTTGCCATGATCCCGCGCATACAGTCCGGACCGGCCAACGGCGTGATGATATTCACCGCCAGGATCCCCTTCGGAGCCAGATGGGATTTGCACAGGGCAATCCCCTCATCGGACAGGAGCCCCTGATCGGGCACATTGCCCAGATAGGCATCATTGAGGATCACATCCCATTTCCGGTCCGTATGCTTGAGGAAATGCATGCCCTCATCGCAGCAGATCTTCAGCCGACCCGTCCGGACAAGATCGTACTCCTTTTCCAGATCGTTCAGGTAGAACCAGCGTCTCGCGAGCCGGATCATCCGTTCGTCCATCTCGACCACGGTCAGTTCCCCCGTCTGTCCGGAGGAGAAAAACAGCTTGGGATAGGAGAAGCCCGCCCCGCCGATCAGCAGGACGTTCTTCGGATCCGGATGCTGCTCCACGATCTGCTGCAAAAAGACCAGATAGCGGAAAAGCGGTTCATACTTCCGCTCCGGATCGAGATGCGTCGATGATTCCTGTATCCCGTCCACGAGCAGGAGTCTCACCCGCTCTCCCTGCATCGTCGTATCCATGACGATGTATTCCCCGTTGGGCGTCGAGCGGTGATACCGGATCTGCTCGTCCTCCCCTCTGGCCTGTGTGATGAAAAAGCCCATGGACCTCCTTACGGCTTTACCACGATATTGACGATCTTGCCGGGCACGTAGATCTCCTTGACGACCGTGCCGGCAAGCTTCGCGCCAAGCGCCTCTTTGGCCTGCGCGATGACGGTCTCCTTGTCCGCATCCACGCGGATATTGATGACCGCTTTGGCCTTGCCGTTGACCTGTACCGCGATCTCGCGGGTATTCTCCTGCATGGCCGCCTCATCCGCGGTGGGCCATACGGAATGGAAAACGCTGTCCGTTCCGCCGAGCCGCTCCCACAGTTCCTCGGCCAGATGCGGCACGAAAGGTGCCATCAGCTGCACGAAGACCCTGAGGGTCTCTTTGTCCACGCCGCCCTTCTGCGTCAGCTCGACGAACTTGTTGTTGAATTCCATAAAGCCGGAGACCACCGTATTCAACTGGAACGAGGTCAGTCTCGAAGAGATCGTGTGGATCAGCTGATGGCGCAGGCGCACCAGTTCTTCTGTCTCCTGCACATCCTTCTCCAGATTCTCGTTGACCATCTTCCAGAAGCGCACGAGGAAACGGAAGACGCCGTCGATCCCGCGCTCGTCCCAGGCGGAATCCTGCTGAGGCGGCCCGATGAAGAGCTCGTACATGCGCAGGGAATCGCAGCCGTAGTCGCGGATCATGTCGTCCGGCGAGACCACATTGCCGAGGGACTTGCTCATCTTGACGCCCTTGGGACCCAGGATCATGCCCTGGTTAAAGAGCTTCTTAAACGGCTCCTCAAAGCCCACCACGCCGATGTCGTAGAGGAACTTGGTATAGAAGCGCGCATAGAGCAGGTGCAGCACCGCGTGCTCCACGCCGCCGATGTACATGTCCACGGGAAGCATCGCATCCGCCTTTGCCCGGTCCACCAGAGCCTTATCGTTCTTCACATCGATGTAGCGCAGGAAATACCAGGAGGATCCGGCCCACTGCGGCATCGTGTTGGTCTCGCGCTTTGCGGGGCCGCCGCACTGCGGACAGGTCGTGTTGACCCACTCATCGATGGCCGCAAGCGGCGATTCGCCCGTATCCGTGGGCTGATAGCTTTTCACATCGGGCAACACGACCGGCAGTTCCTCCTCCGGTACCGCCACGGCGCCGCACTTGGCGCAGTGTACGATCGGGATCGGCTCGCCCCAGTAGCGCTGTCTGGAGAAGACCCAGTCGCGCAGCTTGTAATTCGTGGTCTTGCGGCCGTAGCCGGCCTTCTCGATCATGGCGGGCGCTTCGCGCTTCAAATCCTCGCTCTTCATCCCGTTCCAGTCGCCGGAATTGATCATCGTGCCGACAGCCGCCGTGTAGGCACCTTCGCTCACATCCACCTCACCTCCGTCGGGGCTGATGACGGGGATGATCGGCAGATCGAATTTCTTAGCGAATTCCCAGTCGCGGTCATCGTGAGCCGGCACGCACATGATGGCGCCGGTACCGTAATCGGCCAGGACATAGTCGGAGATCCACACCGGGATCTTCTCCTTGTTGAGCGGATCGATCGCATAAGCACCGGTGAAGACACCGGTCTTGTCCTTATTCTGCACACGGTCCACATTGGACTTGTTGGCCGCGGCCCTGCAATAGGCTTCGACCTCCGCACGCTGTGCGTCCGTAGTGATCTTCGGGACAAGCGCATGCTCCGGAGAGAGCACCATAAAGGTGGCGCCGTAGAGCGTATCGGGTCTCGTCGTGTAGACGGTGATCACCTCGTCCGTGCCGTCCACGGGGAATTCCACTTCCGCACCGTAGGAACGGCCGATCCACTCGGTCTGCATCTTCTTGACCTTTTCCGGCCAGTCCAGACCGTCGAGTCCTTCCAGCAGGCGGTCGGCATAGGCGGTGATCTTTAACATCCACTGACGCAGATTCTTCTTGGTGACCTCGGCATGACAGCGCTCGCACTTGCCGTCCACCACTTCCTCGTTGGCCAGCACGGCCTTGCAGGAAGGACACCAGTTGAGCGGCATCTCCTTCTCATAGGCCAGGCCCTTTTTGAACATCTGCACAAAGATCCACTGGGTCCACTTGTAGAAAGCGGGATCCGTGGTGTTGAGCTCCATATCCCAGTCGTAAATGGCGCCGATCTGCTTCACCTGCTCCTTGATGCTGGCCACGTTGGCCGCCGTGGAGATGGAAGGATGCTGACCGGTCTTGATCGCATAGTTCTCGGCAGGCAGGCCGAAGGCGTCCCAGCCCATGGGATGGATGATATACTGGCCGTCCTTCATCATCTGATAACGGCTCCAGACATCGCTGATCACATAGCCGCGCCAGTGCCCGACATGCAGCCCGGCTCCGGAGGGATAGGGGAACATGTCCAGACAGTAGTATTTCTTCTTATCCGGAGCCGGCGTATTGACGGGCTTCTTCTTCCAGTTCTCCCGCCATTTCGCCTCGATCTCCGCGTGGTTGTAAGGCTCGACCCTGCCGTTGTTCTCTGCCATTGCTTCTTCCTTTCCTTTTACACTGGGGTTTTCCCTGTTTCAACTGTCGATTGTAGCCATTTTTCCCGCCGGTGTCAACGCACCGGGGGTGTACTATAGGATTCGAAACGCGCAGATCTCATATCCGCTGCCGCGGTCCAGGAAAAGGATCCTCAGGTGCTGATCCTCTCTGGAATAATCCTCCTGCCCCGCATAGGCATGATAGGTGATATCCGTGCTCATGCAATTATCCGCCCAGCGGATAAAGGGGTCCTCCGCCGGGAATTCCACCGTCAGACCGGAATAGTTGACGGAGGTGTAGATGCTCTGCTTCGCCTCCTTCAGGACCCGTGCTGCCTCGCTGTCCTGCCGCACATAGGACAGGCACTGGGCCAGCCGCCCGTCGGCGCCCTCATTGCCGCCTGCCATCATGGAGACATAGGCCCGGATAAACGCCTCCGCGCGCTCCGTGAGCGCCTTCGTCTGATCGTCCTCCGCCGCATGCCTGACGATGCAGCCGTCCGTCTCCGACAGCGACGCACCGTCTTCTTCATCCACCGTCAGAAGCGGTTCCTCGAGCAGTCCCTCCACGCGGTAGACATTCCAGGTCACGGGGTTCTGCAGAAGTTCCTCATAACCGTCAAAAGGGATATGGTCCCGTCCCCGCTCCGTGATATACTCCTCTCCCAGCGGGGTGCGCGCGCAACAGACAGGCGTCCCCTGCGGCACCTCGATCTCTCCCGAGCAGTATCCTGCCGCCTCGATCCGTACATCAGTCACCTGCCAGACATCACCGCTTAAGCCTAAGGACACGTGCGCACAGGCTGTCCCGTCATCACCGATCCGGACGAGATATACCGGCTTTTTCCCGTTCCAGTTCTCATCCTTGTAATACCTCGGCGCACCGGCCCGGAAGAGTTTTTCAAAATGATCCTGTATCTGTCTCGGTGTCTCCAGCAGCGGTTCCCCGGCTTCCTCCGCCGCTGCCGTATACGTTTCGGTCCACCAGCCGGCGTCCCGGCCGTCGATATAAGACATAAAGGCTTCCTGCGGGCCTCTCTCATCAAAGTTTTCAACCCTGAGGGGCTCAAACACGCTGTTTTTGTCCCCGTCAAGTTTCCTCTGGTAGTCCGCGAGGCGAAACCACAGCAGCACGAGCAGCACCGTGCTCACCAGACACAGGATGAGGACATAGATCAGATAGGCGACTCCGAACCCCCGCTTCATCCCGCCTTCTCCTCAGGGAGTACCAGGATCGTGGTGGGCAGCAGCCGCATCCCCAGCAGATTGGAGCCGCGTGTGATCTGCTCTCCCTCGTAATACATGGCGGAGGAGGTCCCTCCGTCCAGCATGGAAGCCGTCACCGCGCCGTATTTCACCATTTCGTCCCTGAGATCGTCATAGGATGCCCCGAGACTCCCCGCATGACGGCCCTCGATGACCAGTAACAGCATGGCGCCGTCAGCACGCTGGCCGATCGCCGTCCTGGGATTTAATCCGCTCGCCCTGTGCTCCGCGGGCACGCCGTCCTGCACGAGGATCTCCCCCGGAGAGAAGCTCACGCCCGTGACGATCCCGTCCGAGAGTGCCTGGGCTCCCGTCATATGCCCGACATGCAGTTTCCCGTCCGCGTCGAGCCCGATGATATTGCGGTAGTAGGAGCCGGCGCTGCCGTAACGGATCTCTCCGTTCTCGATGACGATCCCGTCCGGGATCCCGCCTTTTCCGTGGCCGTCCGGATCCTCAAAGCCGCCGGCATTGGTGCCGCCCACCGCCTCGTACGCCTCGATGAACTGCGGCAGGAACCGGCCGGATACACCTTCCCCGTAGGTCGGCAGTGTGCCGATCACCACGCGCTTCGGATCGGAAACGATCATCATCTTGCCCACATAGGTGCCGCCGCGGATGTCCTCGACAACGATGGGTTCCTGCGCATCCTCCGCTTCCGTCCCGTCCGCGGATCCTTTCGCACCGAATGCCGCATCGCCGCCCGCCTCCGTATCATAGCCGAGCGGGACAAAGGCCTCCGCCGTCTGTACCGGTTCCTCCATTACGGGCGCCAGGATTCGGTCCACTTCCTCATCCGGCAGAAACCACCGGGGCAGGAATTTCAGCGCACTGGTCTCCTCGCAGGAATGGACAAAGATCTCCCGTGCCTGCAGAGAGGGACCCTTGACCAGGATCACGATCACCAGGACCAGAAATACGGTAAAGATCAGGAGCCCCGTAAACAGGAACATCAGAACGCTCCCCAGAAACCGCAGGAATTTCATGAGATCCCCGCCTCTTTATACAATGCCTTCATCTCCTCCTCCGGGAGCCTGCGCAGTGCGCCGGGGGCCATCTCCCCCAGTTCCGTGCCGGCTTCCCTGATACGCACCAGTCTGATCACGCGCACCTGAAGCGTGGCAAACATCCGCCTGATCTGGCGGTTCTTTCCCTCCGTCAGGATGACGCTGTACAGACAGTCATCTTGCTTCCGGATCCTGCAGGGAGCCGTGGTGATCCCCAGCTCCTCCAGAAACACTCCCTGCCTTAAGACTTCCAGTCCTGCCGGAGATACCTCCGTATCCGTGGTCACGAGATACTCCTTTTCCACATGGCTTTCCGCCGCCTCCAGCGCGCGCTTGAGCGCCCCGTCGTCCGTGAGGAGCAGCAGTCCCTCGGATTCCCTGTCCAGACGGCCGATGTATTTCAGCAGGGTCCCCTCCGGGATCTCCGTACGTCCGGCCAGTTCCGCGGCCAATGTCCGCTCCGCATGCGGGTCCCTGTCCGTACATACGACACCGGCCGGCTTGTGATAAGCAAAGACCATATGCGCTGCGGGCAGTGTGACGTGCCGGCCGTCAACGAGAACGGCGGCATCCTCCTTCACCTGCTCTCCGACCGCGGCCGGATGACCGTCCACAAGCACGCGGCCCGCTTCGATGAGCCGGTCCGCCTCCCTGCGGGAGCATACGCCCGCCGCGGAAAGAAAGCGGTTGAGGCGCATCATCGGGTCTGCGGAAGCGTCTTCCGCGCCGCCGCAACGCAAGAGGTATGCTTACCGCATACCTCCAGAGATTTCACGGGTTTCCCCTCGCTGGTTTTCAGAGACCGGATCGTATCCCGCAACTTCATCGCACCTTTCGTCTTCCGATTGCCATACCGCCTCCCCGCGGTATACAATACTGCCGGGAGGTATCCGCTCATGTTACTGGAACAGCTCTTGCATGACACCTACAATTATCCGCATCTGGCCGCCATCTGCAGCACACCGTACGAGGTCATCACCGATACGGAGGACACGCTGATCGTTCACTCCCCCTCTATGGGTGTGCACATCGCGGAATGCGTCGCTCCGGATCCGGCCGATACCATCACCTTTCTCAAGGCGCTGGGCCCGGTGCGTCTCGAGACCACATCGCTTGCGGTCTATGAAGCCCTCCGCGGCGATTATATCAATTCCTACCGCTGCAGGCAGTATGTCTTCCCGCCGGTCACGGACCGGGATCCCCATGTGGCGCATGTCCGTCCGGAGGATCTGCCCCGGATCATCGAGGAATACGGGGATGAAGCCTATATCCGCGCACTTTTCGACAGGAACCGCATCCTCGGATACTACCACGAAGACCGGCTTGCCGGCTATATCGTGCACCATATCGACAACACGCTGGGACTCCTCTACATCCATCCCGACTACCGCCGGCGCGGCTTTGCCGCTGCGCTGGTGCGCACCGCGGTCGCCTGTTACGGCGATCCGTTTACCTATTCCCAGGTCCTGGAGGACAACGAAGCCTCCATCCGGATGCATGAAGCCCTCGGTGTCCCGCCCCTGCCGGACCTGATCTGCTGGGTGTACGACAGGGATTTCTCCTACGGAGGCTGAGCCTTACTTCGTGCCGAAGATCCTGTCTCCCGCGTCCCCGAGACCGGGCAGGATGTATTTGTTCGCATTCAGACCGTCATCGAGCGCGCCGACATAGACCTGCACATCGGGATGCTCTCTGGTAAGCCGCTCGATCCCCTCCGGGGCCGCGACGATGCACATGAATTTGATCTTCTTCCCGCCCGCTTCTTTAACGAAACGCACGGCGTCACAGGCGGAACCGCCGGTCGCGAGCATCGGATCCACGATGAGGGCGGTCCGCTTCTCGATCCCGTCCGGCAGCTTGTTGTAATAGGCATGCGGCTCGTGGGTCTCGGGATCCCTGTAGAGGCCGATATGTCCGATCCTGGCGGCGGGAACAAGTGTGCGGACCCCTTCCACCATGCCCAGACCTGCACGCAGGATCGGCACGATCACGAGCTTCTTGCCGGAGATCACGGGCTGCATGGTCTTCATGAGGGGAGTCTCCACCTCCACCAGTTCGGTCTCCAGATCACCCAGTGCCTCATAGGCTTCCAGCATCGCAACCTCGGAGACCAGGGTGTTGAATTCCTTGGTGCCCGTGTTCTTATCCCGCATACAGGTGATCTTGTGCTTGATCAGCGGGTGGTTCAGATAGATGACATTTCCCTGTGCCGTTTCCATAGTTCCCTCCTTGTTTGTCCGGTCAGCCGGCCGATGCGGCAGACCTGTCTCGTGCTGCTGCGGCGTCAAAGAACGCCAGCATCCTGTCGTTGGACAGGATGCTCTCCCGCCACTCCCAGTGGCTGATATTGAATACATGCTGCAGATGCGGCCCGTCCTCTCTTTTCCAGATGAGTTCCTCGTAAGTCTGGCCGTGCCGCCGGAAGATCTCCTCCAGCAGCTTCGTCTGCGCGTACAGGCTGTCCGATTCCGATCCAATGATGAGCACCGGCGGGAGCGGACCCTCACCTGCTGTTTCGGAGATACTCATATGCCCGTTCCAGGGTGCCGCCTCGCCGTCGGGACCAAGCAACAGTTCCCGGTAAGCCGCGGCTGTTCCCCGGCCTCTCTCGCTCTCTTCATCATCCGCGATGCCGCCCAGACGGTCCGTCTCCGTACAGGTACTGCAGACGCAGACAGCCGATAACGCGAGACCCGGATCAGCAACCCCGTAGATCTCCCTGAGTGCCGCGCTCTGCATCAGATACGCCGTGAGCAGCGCCAGATGTCCGCCGGCGGAATCCCCCGTGAGAAGGATGCGGGAGAGATCAAAACCTCTGGCTCCGCCGTATTCTGCAAGCCAGGAAAGACTTGCAAAGATGTCCCTGATGATCCCGCCGAGGTCCGTCTCCGGGAGCAGCCGGTAGTTCATCCCCATCACGGCATATCCTTTGGAAGCCAGATACTGCAGATAGCGCTCGGAATCGTCCACGGTGCCGTACATCCAGCCGCCCCCGTGGATATCGATGATCGCCGGGAGCTTCCCGTTATCCGCCCGGAAATCCTCCGGGTAGTACAGGTTCATCACATGCATCGGATGATAGTCGCCGATGTAGGGGATGTGACTCTCCCTGCGGGTGCCCGGCACATCCACGCCGTAGCGGTATCCCGCATCGTTGGCGGTCTTGATGGCCGCCCAGAAATCCACGAGTTCCTGTTTGTATTTTTCGATCTCCCGTGCCGTCACGCTCTACCTCCGCAGCAGATCGATCTGTTCCCCGAGTACACGGGGAGTCGTGATCCCCTTCTTCTGCATCTTCACAATGAGATTCTCGATGAGTTTGACCTTTGCATCGGTCTGATCCTGATGCTGTTTGAGACACTGCGCGAACTGCGGATTGTCCGCCACCTTGAGCCGGGACTCCTTGCCGAACGGGCAGAACTGGAACAGGATCCCGCGCGCCGTCTTGTTGAGTCTGAGCGCACCGCCCGACTCGTACTTGATGTAGATGAAGTAGTCCTCCACGTACACCTTCTTGAAGTTGTTCGCATTGTTCTTTAAGGACGCGGAAAGCTTCTCCTTGGTCTCCTGTGACAGCGCGGAATTCTTGCGGTAGAACTGCAGATAGTCGCAATACATGGAGGTCAGGGACTGATCCGTGATGTCATTCCAGTGGACGCCCTGCTCCGTCTTGCACATCTCCCAGCGGAATTCGCCGACCAGCCGGATAAAGGTGTCCTCGAGGTTCTCCGTGTGGAAGATCGAGATGACCATACGCGCCGGCGTGCTGCGCTTCTTGGAATCGATCTCCTGCCAGAGGGAGGCGCGGGATCCCGCGTTGGGCAGGAGGATCACGTAAGGCAGGATCTCATCCTGCGTGAAGAACGTGTTGACGCCGACATCGGGATAGGACTGGATCCCCTGCCTGCAGAAAGCCAGATAATCGATGCTGCGGATCTTGTTCAGCACATCCTCGATGTTGTTCGCATTGAGATAGCTCTGCTCGATGGGCTTTGTCAGGTTCTCCTTATCAAAGACCGGAACAAAAGTCGTGATCCGTCCGAAGGTCATACGGTTGGCCAGCGCGAACATGTTGTTGATCTCAAATTTCAGTTTGTCCACGGCGCTGACGAGGAGCTTCTGCTCCTGCGCCTCGTTGATATCGCCCTGTTTCTTGAGCGTCCGCAGATGCGCCGGATAATCCTCGTCAAATTCGTTCTTGGAGGGCACCACCTGGCCCTTGTAGATCTTGGTGAGCCATTCAAAGATCGTGAGCACATTATAATTGCGCCCCGGCATGATCGCGTCAGCGATGGCGGCAAGTTTCCCGGTGTTCTCCGCTCCCGCGAGTTCCTCGTCGGCATAGCCGAAGAGGAGGAACATCCGGACACCCAGCGGGATCGCCGTCCACATATCCTTCACGGCGTGCAGGAAACAGGCCGTGTAGATCTCGTAGAAATTCACCGCCAGTTCTCTTCTGACCCTTCTGGCGTCGTCCTCGCTGCCGTAGCGGTCGTTCATCTTCTTGAAACGGGCGAGCGCGCTCTCGAAATGCTCCATCGTCTCCGCTGCCGGAGAAGCATACATCCTGATCGCTTCCAGCGGATGATGGACGGACACATCCTCGTGCTCCTCCTCCGCCGGCGCGGACTCTCCCGCCTCCGCGCGCTTCAGGAGATCCCGGTACAGGATCATGAAATCGCCGGAGATGCGCTTTAAGGCATCCAGATAATCAAAGATCTCCGCCAGGAAATCGCGGGATTCCAATGCGTAGGAATTGATGGTGAGACCGATCCCGAGTCCCACGCTGGGCAGATGGAAGACATCCTTGCGGAATCTGGCATCATTGCTGTAGAGCTCTTCCACGAAGTCCCTGTGCCAGCCGCGTGCCGTATCCTGCATATCCGGAGGGATCAGGGAATTCAGTTTGGGGAAATCCTCGGGAGTCCTGCCGACGGAGATCGTCAGCTGCGGATATTTGTCCCGTGCCTCGCAAACCGCCGCATATTCCGTGCGGGCGGAGGCCATCGTGCTCTGGATCGTATTCTGCATGTTCCAGGCGAAACGGATCCCGTTGCTCACGAGGAGCCCCAGCAGTTTGGGATTCGCCTTGAAGAGCGCCACCAGCGAGGCTTCCGACTCGTAGGTATAGGAAAACAGGGAGACCTCGTCCACCGCCTCATAGGAAAAGGTGTACATCGATCCGGGATACTCGCCGAAGCCGATGATGCTCCCGGCCGGCATATCAAAAGTACTGTACGCGCTGGTCGCCCGCACGGTTCCCTTGGCGATGATATCCAGTGTCCTGACGACATCCGTCCCGTCCGTATACAGGACAGTCCCCGCCGCTACCGTGCGATTGGTCATTCCGCGCTCTCCTCCTGTTCCAGATCAAAATCCTTCAGGGTCAGCAGTGACAGTTCCGCCTCCGGTTCAGCAACAAGCCTGCGGGACTGGTTCAGGATCGCCTCCTCCACCAGGTTTCTGGCAAAGCGCCCGTTTCCGGCATCCGCCGCGCGGATAGCCTGCACGGTGTCGAAGTAGGCGATCAGCGTCTCCTCCGCCGCAGGATCGATCGTATAGCCCTTGGAAGACGCGATGGAACGGGCGATGGCCATGAGTTCCTCCCCGGTGTAATCCGGGAAATCGATGATATTGGGGAAGCGGCTCTTCAGACCGGAATTGGCCGTCAGGAATTCCCGCATCTCGATGGAGTAGCCGGCCAGGATCACGATCAGATCATCGCGGTTGTCCTCGATCCCTTTGACCAGCGTATCGATCGCTTCCAGGCCGAAGGTATCGTCCTGGCCGCGATAGAGGCTGTACGCCTCGTCAATGAACAGCACACCGCCGATGGCGGACTTGATCACCTGATTGGTGAGAGGCGCCGTATGGCCGACATAACGTCCCACCAGATCCGCCCGCGACACCTCCACGAGCTGTCCGCCGGAGAGGACACCGATCGCCTTTAAGTATTTGCTGATGATCCGGGCGATCGTCGTCTTGCCGGTACCGGGGCTCCCGGTGAAGATCATATGCTTGTTGACCTCGCCGGTCTTTAAGCCCTCCGCCTCGCGCCGTTTCTGTACACTGTAATACTCCTCGAGGCTTAAGATGTATTTCTTGACTTCCGTAAGGCCGATGATGGCATCCAGCTCGCTGCGGATCTCGTCGATCTCCCCGCGGTAATCCTCCGGCAGAAGGCTGGAGAGATCAATGGTCTCGTCGCCTGCATCGGCGATGAGCTTGCCGTCGCTCACGCTCAGCGTCAGTGCCTTGCCCTTCTCGTAATCGCGCTCCAGTCTTGCCTGCGCCAGAGCCTGCAGTACGGAACCGTAGAAATCGAGGACACCGCGGACACCGGCGTTGCGGCCCGCGCGGCCTGCACCGTAAGCGGAAAACCCGTCATCAAAGGTGAGTTCAAAGAAGCACTGCTCCGCGGCGCGCTTCTTTAATTCCTCCTGCTCCCGCTCCGCGATCTTTGTGATCGCATCCTGCTCCAGCTGCTCCGTCTGGCATACATCGCCCTGCAGCGCATCCACAAAGGCCGCACCCATGATCCCGGCGACCTTATCCAGAGATTTCTCCGTGAGGAAGACCAGATACTTGCCGGCCGCGGAGAGGGAACTCACGGCGTCTGATGCGAGGGAATTCTGTACATTGACGAGCTGCCCCTTCTGCATCACATAGCGGCCGGACAGACGCATGCTCCCCTCCGTCACGAGTGATGATATCTGGGTGAGGAAAGAGGCATGGCACCCTTCCGGGTGCTCAAAGAGGATGATCTCGGCATCTGAAGAGAGCGCCGCGTAGATATCCTGCAGAAAGACCTGCTCCATGGAGGCTTCCGGATAAATAGCCAGATCCACGGTGCGGATCGTGCCGTTTTTGATGATCCCGCGCTCCGCCAGGATCCCGGCCAGTTCCCTGAGTCCGTAATGTCTGCCGGTATCCTCCCTGCCCGTGATGAGGATCACATTCCTCGCACGGGAATCCTCGGGCGGCATCACATAGGGACGCTTAAAGGCGATGACGAGTTTCTTCAGAAATTCCGCCTGTCCGTAGACCTGCTCACCGATATTCTCCGCGATCCCGCGGAAGGCTTCCAGGGCCTGCTCGGCGGACAATGGCTGCTTCTGCGCCGCGGCGGACGTATCGGCCTGCGCCGTGCCCGCGGATACCGCACCGGGACCGACACCGAAATCCTGTGCCAGATTCCGGTTCAGTTCACGGATCTCGCGGTTGAGCGCCTCCTGATCCGCGGCGATCCCCTGTCCGATCGCATCCAGAGCGTTCGCCGCCTGCGCACTGCGGCCGGCCAGTTCCTCCGTCATCTGCTGCAGCTCTCGTGCCTTTGCCGACATATCGCCCATATCCCCGAAAGGATTCCGGCCGGAGGGGGCACGCCCCGTCACGGCTTCGAGATTCTCCATCAGCGTGCCGCCGTGCTTCTTCTGACGCTTGCGTGCCTTGTCGATCTCCTCGCTGCTGAACTCGCTGCGCCCGCCCATGGAATTCATGGCGCCAAGAAAACTACCTTCCATTGTGTGTCCGTTCTCCCGTCATGCGCGGGTATTCTTCTGCTTCAGTGCCCAGGCCGTCACGGCGTCCGTCACGGCTTCCAGATGATGATCGTAGCAATGCGTATCGCCGGGGATCAGGACCAGTTCCGCGTTGCGGTAGCGCTCCGCCGCTTCCCTTCCGTAGCGCACGGGCACCGCCTCATCCTCATCCCCGTGCACGACGAGCACGGGTCCGGGATAGGCATCGATGGCCTCCTCCACATGAATGGTCTGGGCGACTCTTGCGTAATTCCCCTCGAGTTTGCGCCCGTCCCAGGCATCCAGCACATCGGGGATATGCTGCGGATCGAACTGCAGCCCCAGCAGTTCCCCTTTCCTCGCGAGCTCCGGGATCATGAGCGCCGGAGACAGGAGGATCAGCCCGTCCAGCCTGTCATGCTCCATACCGCCCGCAAGCGCCACGGTCAGTCCCCCCTGGGAATGTCCGCACAGATACAGGCCGGAGACAAAATCCAGTGACCGCGCGTAGTCGATCACCGCCATGGCATTGGTGAGCCACTTGTAGAGCGTGTGATGGGTGAAATCGCCGCCGCTCTGCCCGTGACCGTACATCTCGGCCCTCAGGACCGCATGGCCGGCCGCAAGCAGCGCGTCTTTTACCGCGAGGATATGGCGTTCCTCCATATGGCCGGTGAAACCGTGGATCAGGATCGTTAACGGCATCCTCTCCGCGGCATCCGCCGGCTTCTCCAGTTCGACATGGAGCTGTACGCCGTCGCAATCAATGAACATAGCGGACTCCTTATTTGTTGTCGCTTGTCGGCGCGATGACCTTGCCGCCGTTTAAGATGGCCTGTTTCTGCATCATCTGGATGGCTTCGATCGCCACCTGAAAATACAGAGAACTGTTGCGCGCGTTGGGATCGGTCTCCGCCATACGGTCGCTCCGCTTCTTGGAATTGCGGAAGAATTCCAGCGCTTCATCCACCGAGGTCTTGCTGATGATATAGCCCTGGCAGTAAAGTGTTCCGGTGCTGGTATCGTACCGGGACTCCTCATACTTGGTGGCGGAATACCCGCCCTGACCCATGGCCGCCGCCAGCGCGCCGATGAGGTCTTCTCTGTTCATTCCCTGACTTGCCATGTTTGTCCTCCGTTCTTACTTCCTTTTTTCAAGATACCGTTTCGGTCCTTCTTCATACAGATTGGTTCCCTGACAGTCGATCACCACGGTGAGCGGCATATCCTCCACGGTGAGTCTGCGCAGCGCCTCCGCCCCGAGATCCTCGTAGGCGATGAGTTCCGCCTCCTTCACACAACCCGCGAGCAGTGCCCCGGCGCCTCCGACGGCGCCGAAATATACGGCATGATGCCGCTTCATGGCTTCCACGACCTCGGGAAGTCTCGCCCCCTTGCCGATCATCCCGCGGACGCCCGCTTCCATCATCCGCGGCGCATAGGCATCCATCCGTCCGCTGGTGGTAGGGCCGGCAGAGCCGATAATCTGCCCCGGACGCGCCGGTGCGGGGCCCACATAATAGATCGTGGCATCCTGCGGGTCGAACGGCAGTGCCTCTCCGCGCTCCAACGCCTCGCACATCCGCTTGTGCCCCGCGTCCCGGGAGGTGTAGACCACGCCGGAGAGCAGGACCTCATCTCCCGCTTTGAGACTCATCGCCACATCTTCGGTGAGCGGCAGACTGATCCGTTTCGCCATCCTACAGCACCTCCGTCCGGTGACGGGTCACATGACAGCTGATGTTCACCGCGCAGGGCAGACCCGCGATGTGCGTCGGCATCGTCTCGATGTTGACGCCGAGCGCCGTGGTCCTGCCGCCGAAGCCCTGTGGGCCGATCCCCAGACTGTTGATCTTTGTGAGCAGTTCCTGTTCCAGCTCCGCGTAGTAAGGATCCGGATTTGCACTGTCCAGTTCGCGCAGCAGTGCCTTCTTGGCCAGATAAGCCGCCTTGTCAAAGGTGCCGCCGATCCCGATACCGACTACCATGGGCGGACAGGGATTGGGTCCGGCCGCGGCCACGGTATCCAGGATAAAGGATTTCACGCCTTCAAGTCCCTGCGAAGGCTTGAGCATCCGCACGGCGCTCATGTTTTCGCTGCCAAAGCCTTTGGGGGCCACGGTGATCCGCACCTGTTCCCCCGGCACGATCGCGCTGTAGAGCATCGCCGGTGTATTGTCGCCGGTATTCACACGCCGCAGCGGATCGCCGACCACGGACTTGCGCAGATATCCTTCCGCATAGCCGCGCCGCACGCCCGCATCCACAGCCTCCGACAGATCCCCGTCCGTCAGATGCACGTCCTGCCCGATCTCCAGAAAGACACAGGCCATACCCGTGTCCTGACAGACCGGCATATGCTGTGCTTCGGCGATCCGGTAATTCTCACGGATGGTGTCGAGGATCCCCCGCGCGCCGTCGTGGTCCTCCGCGTCATAACAGACATCGATGGCGCGCCGCACATCGTCCGGCAGATATTCATTCGCCTCGATGCACAGACGCGCGATCGCGTCCGCTATCCGGTTGACGGAGAGTTCTCTCATCCCGCCTGTGCCTTATACATGCACACCGCGGTAGGTATCCTTCTTTACATCCTCGCCGAACTCATAGTCCTTGCCGGGCAGGATCGCATTGAGCACGATGCCCACGATGGAAGCCAGCGCCAGCGCCGTGATCGTGAGGGCGTTGCCGCCGCCCAGCGGGATCGTGAGACCGTTCGAGCCGAGGCCGACGACCAGGATGATGGCCGCCACGATGAGGTTGCGGGATTTCTTGAAGTCCACCTGATTCTCCACGATATTCCTGACGCCGATGGCGGAGATCATTCCGTAGAGGATGAAACTGATGCCGCCCACAATGGCTGTCGGCATCGTGCCGAGCACTGCCGAGAGCTTGGGGATGAAGCTTAAGACGATGGCAAAGACAGCCGTGATACGGATCACGCGGGGATCATAGACTTTGCTGAGCTCGAGCACGCCGGTGTTCTCGCCGTAGGTGGTGTTCGCAGGGCCGCCGAGCGCACCCGCGATCATGGTCGCGGCACCGTCTCCCATCAGGGTGCGGGACAGGCCCGGATCCTCGAGGAAGTTGTTGCCGGTCGTCGCGGAGATCGCGCTGATATCGCCCACATGCTCCATCATGGAAGCAATGGCGATGGGCGCCATCACGAGGATCGCGCTGATATTGAACTTGGCGAGCACAAACGGGGGCAGGCCCACGATGCTCGACTGTGCGATCTGCGTCCCGTCGATGATCGCGCTGCCGTCAGCGTTGGTCATGCCGGCAGCCTGCATGATGAGCGCGGCCACATAGGCGACAACGACGCCCATCAGGATCGGGATGATCTTAAAGAGGCCCTTGCCCCAGATATTGAACACAACGACCGTCACCAGCGCGATGAGTGCCAGGATCCAGTTGACGGAAGCATTGGAGATCGCGCTCGGTGCGAGGCCCAGTCCGATGCAGATGATGATGGGACCCGTCACGACCGGAGGCAGGAAGCGCATCACACGCTTGATCCCGAGGACCTTGATGAGCAGTGCCAGTACGAAATAAAGGAGACCCGCAAACACGATGCCGCCGCAGGCATAGGGCATCTTCTCCGCGTAACTCATGTTGGCGAATTCCGGGAGCTCGGCCACCGTGGCGAAGCCGCCCAGAAAGGCGAAGCTCGAACCCAGGAAGGCGGGCACCTTAAACTTGGAGCACAGGTGGAAGAACAGGGTCCCGAAACCCGCGCAGAAAAGTGTCACCTGGACCGAGAGGCCCTCCCCGTGGAAATACCCGTTCACGAGGATCGGGACGAGGATCGTGGCGCCGAACATGGCGAAGAGGTGCTGCATGCCCAGGATCAGCATCTTGGGCCAGCCCAGGGAAGAGGCATCATAGATAGCGTTTTTGTCTTGCATAGCGGTAGTCTCCTTTCATGATCATCGCCAACTATTGTAATATAATGAAGGGGGATCCGCAACAGCGAACACCCCCTTCCGCAGCTTACTGTTCTGTTTTTTTCAATCTGTCGAGCAAGGCCGGGATCGTCGCCTCGAAATCCACGCCGTACCAGGGCTTGTCGGGGTTCTTCAACGTCTCGCGGATGGTATCCGCCGTGTAGTCAGCCGCTACCGCAAAGGCCTCCTCCATGGAGAATCCGCGCATCAGCGCACCCACGGAGACGCTCGAGAACAGATCGCCGGTGCCGTGATACTGCGCATCCACCCGGTCATTCTGATAGACAAAGGTCTTGCCCGTCTCTTTATCGAGTCCGTAGACGCCGGTCTTGCCCGCGCTTAAAGAGACGCCGGTCACGACCGTGTGTCTGGCGCCGAGCGCCGCAAGCTTGTCCAGCAGGGTACGGATATAAGCCTCGTCGTACTCCTCCCTGTACTCCGTATCCGTCATGAAGCACGCTTCGGTGATATTGGGGACGATGATGTCCGCTTTGCCGCACAGTTCGGCGTTGCGCTTCGCGTAGGCCATGTCAAAGGCGGGGTAGAGCTTGCCGTTGTCCGCCATGACGGGGTCGATGAAGATCAGGGTGTCGTCATCCTTAAACTCATCAAAGATCCGCTCTGCGATCGCGATCTCCTCCATGGAGCCGAGATACCCTGTATAGATCGCGTCGAAGTGCACGCCTTCGCTCTTCCAGTGATCCGTGATCGGGATCAGGTCCTCCGTAAGATCGCGCACCGTGAAGTTCTTGAACATGGTATGCGTGGAAAGCACGGCCGTCGGCAGGATCACGGTCTCGACCCCCATGGCGGAGATCACCGGCAGCGCGATCGTCACCGAGCATTTTCCCAGGCAGGATATGTCCTGGATCGTCAGTATCTTTTTCATTTTCTTCCTCCTTTCATTGTGCGGAGAGCTTACCGCACATCCCCTTTTCCCCAAACATGCATTTTAGCATCTTTATGGGCGGAGTGCATCAGAAAAATGAAAAAGACGATATCCTAAGAAGACAGCCTCTCACCGGCGGCTCTGTTGAATCCATGATACGCACAGCGATCATGGTGTAAAAGTGCCATATCCGGAGACCGCTTCGTCAATGGTCATTGCGCCGGTCCCCACTCCATATGCCGCCAGTCTTAACTGAATGACCGCATCATCGGTCAGACCGATCACCTCGGGCGAGAGGATCCGGGATTCCGGTACTTCGCCGAATGCGGCATACATGCTGTTAAAAGACAGATCCCTGGTCGGCGCCATGAGTCCCTTTTTCTGCGCCATCCCGCTCAGCTCCTCCGAAGTGATCAGAAACCGCATAAACTCATTGGCCATGTCGAGATTGCGGCTCTCTTTGTTGACGGAAAACTGGAGATTCGGGATGTCGAGGAACTGAGCACCGTCGTCCGACAGGGGGATCGGGACAAAGGTGTAGCTGAAAGGATTTTCGATAAACGCCTCGGAACGGCTTTCCCTTTTCGCCGTCCCGGAGACGGTATCTCCGGAGGCGGTCATCATGGGAATGTCGCCTTCAAAGAAGCGCATGATCACGGCATCATAGTTATTCTCGATCTCCGCACAGGCTTCCGGATCCACACAGCCGCTGTCCATAAACTGTGCGATCTTCTCAAGCGTGGGTCGCATATACGCCCCGGCCGCTGGATCCATGCCATTGAGCTTTGCGACCGCCTCCGCATCATCCGCCACCGTTCCGCAGAAATACGGATATGCCATCAGGGTATAAAGCGATGTGGTCTCCTCTCTGGAGAAGCCCATCATGGGATTCTCATAGCCCTTTCCGCGGAACGCTTCGCACACCGCCACCAGTTCCCCGTATGTCGTGGGGATGCTCAGGCCTTCCTTTTCAAACAGACTGCTGTTCACGAGCATGCCGTAGGTATTTGCGAAAACCGGGACCATCGGGAGTGTGCCGTTGTCCGTATTCAGGATGATATTGCGGCGGATACAGCCAAGATCCAGGCCGAGTGCGGGATCCGCCAGATCCTCGGCGTGATCCACGGATGACCGGTACTGCTCCCGGCCATACATCCAGGAGTAATTGACATAGATATCCGGCGCATCGTTACCGTTTAAGACCGTCCCGATCATGTTGTTATAGTCATCGATCTTTGTATACATGAGTTCCACATTGGGATAGTAGTCATTGAACCGGTCGAATTCGGCCTCCAGTGCCTCGAAGTTGTCGTAGCCGCCGGCGAAATTGATATGACCTTCCAGCGCAGTATCCAGAGAGGGCCGGAAGCCTTCCTGCGCCGTCTCCTCCTGCTTTTGCTGACTGCACGCGGCCAGCCCCGTGATCATCACTGCCGTCAGAAGCATACACATTGTCTTTTTCATCATCATTTCCTTTCCTCCCGGATCCTGCGGATCTCCTTGATGACCAGTTTGATATCGACCGGCTTTGCGATATGCCCGTTCATTCCCGCATTCAGACATTCCGTGACATTCTCGGAAAAGGCGTCCGCCGTCATGGCGATGATCGGAACAGAGGCTATCCGGGGATCCGCAAGCTTCCGGATCGCCCGGGTCGCGTCGAGGCCGTTCATCTCCGGCATCTGGATGTCCATGAAGATCAGATCGTAATGCCCTTCCTCCGCCGCTTTGATCATATCCACGCAGATCCGTCCGTTCTCCGCCCGATCGGCGGCGATCCCGAACATGGACAGCATGGCGGAGATGATCTCCCAGTTGATATCATTGTCCTCGGCGATCAGAATGCGCAGACCCTCCAGATCGGAATGATCGTCTTCCGGCTCGATGGACCCGGACTCCTTCCCGATCAGATCGTTGATCTTATCATAAAGAGTGGAACGGAAAAGCGGCTTGCTGACGAAGCCGTTCGCCCCCGCCTCCTTTGCCTGATCCTCGATATCCGACCAGTCATACGCGGAAATGAGCAGGATCGGTGTCTCCGACCCGATCTCCGAACGGATCCGCCGGATGGTCTCAATGCCGTCAACGTCGGGCATCTTCCAGTCGATGATGACCACGTCGTAATCCCGTCCGGAAAGATGCCGGTGTTCGATCATGCCGAGCGCTTCCGGTCCGCTCCGCGCCTGCTCCGCCACGGCGCCAAGAGACGCCAGTGAGTCGGCAGCCGTCCGCAGCATGATCTCATCATCATCCACGATCAGCACATCAACGGGATCCAGCCGCATATCCTCCCGCTGCCTGTCGGCAACAGGGATATCCAGGACCACGGTAAACGTCGTCCCCCTGCCCTGTTCGCTCCGGCATTCGATCGTCCCGCCCATCAGCTCGACCATCTGCTTTGTGATGGCCAGACCCAGACCGGTCCCCTGAATGCTGTTGATCCGGCTGTCGACCTGCCGGGAGAACGGCTGATACATGGCCGCCATGAATTCCCTGCTCATGCCGATGCCCGTATCCGCCACGATATAGACCAGCCGCACACAGCCGTTCTCCGGGCTGTCTTCCTCACGCATCTCCACACTGACCCGTCCGCCGGGTTCCGTATACTTGATGGCATTGGAGAGGATATTGATACAGATCTGGTTCAGACGCAGCTGATCCGTGTACAGATACTCCTTTTCCATCCGGTTGATGTGGAAGCTGAATTCCAGATTCTTTTCCCTGATCATCGGCTGTGAGATATTCACCAGATTCTCGACCGTTTCCACAATGGAAAATGTCAGAGGGCTCAGTTTCAGTTTCCCGCTCTCCACCTTGGAGATATCCAGGATATCATTGATCAGTGTCAGCAGATGATTGCCGGCAAGGCCGATCTTCCGCAGGCTCTCCCTCGTCGACTCCACGTCCGTGAGGTTTTTCTCGGCAATGGCCGTAAGACCGATGATGGCGTTCATGGGAGTCCGGATGTCGTGCGACATGGTGGAGAGGAAATCGGTCTTGGCCTTATTGGCGGATTCGGCTTCTCTGGCCGAGATCTTGAGCCGTTTGTTCAAGAAGAGCACATAACACAGGTCGCAGAGGAACAGGAGCAGCAGGCCGGCAGAGACGACACCGAACAGCAGCCAGTTTTCCTTATCCGTCCGGAGATCCACGGCCGGCACGAGTCCCAGGAGCGTCCATCCTGCGGTGGCAGAGACGGGGGTAAAGGCGAGGATGCATTCCTGCCCGTGGGAGTTATACATGGATACGGAGCCCGTCGAGGAAGTGATCCTGCCAAACAGCTGCTTCGCCGATTCGGGGTCCGTGGGATTGTAGGATTTATAAAACTCAAAGAACCCGGAGTTCTTAAAGCTGTATCCCCTGAGGATATAATCTCCGTTGGCATCGATCATGGACAGTTCCGCGTTCCCCAGCTCTGTCTGAGGGAAAACCCATTTCTGTTCCAGCTCCGAGATGGGGATCACCCGCAGCAGGATCGCGGTCTGCGGAGTGTTTCCGACCGGATCACGAAGTGTGACCGTATTGCAGAAAGCCAGAGACTGCTCCCCGTTCATCGGATTGGTATAAGCGCGGGTGATATTGATGGACTTCCCGATCTCGTCATCCGGCTCCATGGCATGGAAGAGGCCCACCCGTTCATAGGAGACCGCATAGTCATCGACAGTCCCCTGCTTCGGACGCGTGGAAAGCCCCGTGAGGGTTTCCCGATCGATCAGATGTGCCGATGTGATCTCCAGCACGTGCGAGGCACGGATATACTCCGCCGCCTCCTCCATGGTCATGTCCCTGTTGTTGATGTAGCGTGCCCACACATCGCAGACTCTCTGCTCGCCTTCCAGATAATTCTCCGTCACCTGTTCCATCGTGACCGTCGTATTCTCGAAGTGCTCGACCTGCATCAGGTAGGAATTCCGGCTTGCCGCGCCGGAAGACAGCACCACAAAGATCAGTATGGCTGACATGATGATCACATTGACAAAGAGTATAAGAGCCTTTTTCATGTTCTGACTTCCCGCAACATACCGATCACTGATCCCGTCCCCGCTCAATGTGTCCGATCCGCTCTACTCCCCGTCCCGGTGAAACCTGCGTTTTTCATCATACATCCGGTTATCCGCCTCGATCCTGCGGGCGTTGAAATCCGCGTCACCGGCTTCCGCGTAGGAATAGCCGATGGCCACATGGGTATGCTCCGCGGCAAGCAGCTCCCTCACACGGCCGATCTTGCGCTCGAACTCCTCTTTGGAATCCTCGCAGGAATACACGGCGAATTCGTCACCGCCCATCCGGTACACATTCTCCGTGCCGAAAACATCCGTCAGGCACGAAGCAACCGTGCGGATCAGCGCATCTCCCGCCTTATGCCCCTCCTGGTCGTTCACGGCCTTGAGACCGTTGATGTCACACATGATAAAGCCGTAGGGCCGCGTTGTATCCAGCTTCTCATTCTCGAATTCGCTGATCGCGCGCCGGTTGCCCGTGCCGGTCAGTGCATCGTGGAAGCTGTATTCGATCAGACGCCTGTGATCGTTCCTCTGGCCCAGCATTTCCGACAGGAAATACATCAGCAGGCGAATGATCTCCGAGATCTCCTTCATCGTCTCCTCGGGCGGATTATCGACACCAAAGAAGCCGATGTATTTCCCTTCGAGGATCAGCGGACCGGTAACGAGCGTCCGGATTCCCTGCGGCTTTAAGACCTCGTACATCTCTTTGCTCACTGCGCGGTATTTCTCCAGATCATAGATCAGGATGTGGCCGCCCTTTTTGTATTCGTTGTACCAGACATCCACGACTCCCTCATAGGGCAGACCCTTTAAGTTATCGATCTGGGGTGTCACACCTTCCGCACAATACTCATAAGTATTATCAAATGTCTTATCCGGCATTTCCTCAAAGATATAAGCCCGGTCCGCGTGCAGCTCCGTGCAGAGATACTCCATCACCTTGCCGATCCTGATCTCCGGATCGTCCGCTTCCGTGACATACTGCAGGAGCCGGTTGATGAAACGGTCCCGCTCCAGCGAGGACTTTTCGGTGGCCCACCAGTCAAAGATCTGAAACGCCATGAGGATGAAGAAAGTCACCAGTCCGAACCGGAACCAGCTCCCGTGCCCCAGAGAACCCTTCTGCCCGATCTGATACCGGAACATATCCACAAAACAGCACACCACAAAGACGGTTGCTCCGAAGTAGAAGAACCGGAGCCTTGAGGAGATCTGCTTCCGGCGGCAATAGAGTTCATTGTTGATCAGCATGGCGACCAGCAGGAGAAGCTGGACCGCATAGGAGAAATAGACGAGAGGAACCATGGTATGCATGTCCCTGCCGAAGGAGTACCTCAGGATCACCAGACACCCGAAGCAGGCAATGGATGCGGTAAAGGACAGATAGACCCAGATCCGCTGCTTCAGCGCGGTCACCCGGTTGACGAACCAGATCATGGGGAAGCCGGCCAGATGCAGGATCCCGTAAACGATCTCTCTGGAAGCATAGGTGCAGCCGGTCAGCAGCTGCGGGATACCGGTATCGCACAGGCTCCACAGGCCGAACAGGATCGAGGAAAGTCCCAAGGCCCACAGGGAGCGCATCATCGGGTTTTTGCGGGAAAGTCCGAAGTAGAACACGATGACGACTTCGCCGAAGATCAGCATCAGGAAGGACAGCATGACCGCGGCGAAATTGTGGCTCATGGTATAGTAACGGTACAGCTCTTCGGGGCCGTACTGCATTTCGTTGATCCGGCCTCCGTGTCCGTCGGCAAAGACCGTTTCCGCCTCGATCCGCAGCGTTTTGCCCTGATCCTTGGGGCCGAGTCCGATCATATGATAGGATACGCCGTCTCCGGTACCCGTCATATTCTCTCTTGTGTCAAAGGAATAGACCTCCGTATCGTCCACATAGACCGTAAGCCGCAGATTGCTGGTGGAGAAATAGACAACATCCGTCTCCTCCATGACAGCCGGCAGGGTCTTGCTCAGGCTCAGGTTTCCGCCGCACTTGCCGGCGCTGATATCGTGCAGATCGGCGGTACCCACGCCCTCCACGGTCCAGTCGGACATATAATCCCGCTCCGCTGCCGCCCGGCCTGCGTGTACGAATGACTGCATATCGGTAAAGAAGAAGGCGTGTCCCAGAAAAAGCACCAGGAAAACAAAGTATACGGCAAGGCATGTTCTGATCGGTATGGATGAAGTCTGTTTCATCTGAACCCCCGGTAGGAATATCTTTTTCATCGCGTCAAAAGAAGCGCACGTTCATGAATCCATACGGAATTATGATATCAGAAAATCCGCATATTGTCACCTGCCGGGACACAGGTCAATCAGATACCTGACCGCATGAGCGGGCAGGTATCTGATCGCACCGGATCAATTGTATCGTATTGGAGTTCTCCTGTTATTTCACCACCGTGATCGTGATCTGTGCCTTGCACCTGCCGTCCGCACTCGCGGCGAGTATTGTCGCTGTCTGACCCTCCGCGGCATTTTTGTTCACCATGATCTTCCCCTTGCTGTCCACTGTGGCGACCGCCGTGTTGCTGCTGCGGTAGGACACCGTCAGATCCGTCACCTTTTGGTAGGCCGTATAGATCTTCTTGATCTCCTTTTCCGTGCGGGTGCCGGAAATACGGTTGATGTCAAAGATCGGTTTTAAGGTCATGCTGCTATTTTTCTTCATATTCCCGGTATACTTATCCCGCTCGGCCGTCTCCGTCACATCGTTCACACCTTTACTGGCGGCTGCCGGCGTAAAGCGAAGTCTCGTGACCTCACCCCTGACCGTCACCGTGACCATCAGTTTCTTGTTGGAACCGTCCGTCGTGACACCGGTCAGTTTGACAGTGCCGGGCTCCTGTGCCTCGACCGCCAGGACCTCGCCGCGGCCCGTACAGACCGTGTCGTCCGGCTCCGCCTCATCAAAGTCCGATGCATCGGGCGTATTTCCCGCCGGGATCGCCGTCAGCAGCACACAGTCATTATCCGCGCTCCATTTGATCTCCGGATCATCCGCTTCCGCCGGCTGCAGTGCCGTGATGCCCACGATCCCGCGGCTACTCGCATCGCGTGTCGAGAGCACGAGTTTGGTCCGGTCCGCCTTTACGGTCTTGATCAT
>JAFXTJ010000075.1 GCA_017535945.1 Lachnospiraceae bacterium | reverse complement strand
ATGACCGCACGGCCGGTCTCCAGTGCCTCCTCCCTCGAACGGTAGGTGTGATAGGGCTTTTTCGCCACGATCCCGCTCGAATGTGCGATCGCGCGGACAAACATCCCCTCCGTGAGCGGCGAGACGCACAGCGCGTTCACACAGGAAGCGCCCGCCGACTCACCGGCGATCGTGATCTGCTCCGGATCTCCGCCGAAAGCCGCGATATTCTCCCGCACCCATTTCAATGCCATGATCTGGTCCAGCAGGCCGTAATCGCCGGTCGTTCCGTTCGGAGATTCCGCTTCGAGTTCCTCGCTTGCGAGATATCCGAAGACCCCGAGCCGGTACCCGGCGGTCACGACGATGATGCCGCGCGACGCCAGGTTCTCGCCGCGGATCTTGTCCTCATAGGAGCGTCCGGTGGTCAGCGAACCGCCGTGGATATAGAACAGGACCGGCAGCGGCTCCCGCGTCTCCTTTCCCGGGCAACAGACATTGAGGTACAGACAGTCCTCGCTCATCTCCTCCCGGAAATTGTCCCGCAGCGTGATGCGGTAATCATGGTATCCGAGGATCCGGCTGAGCGATTCATACCACACGGCACTCTGCGGCTGCATCGCCATGGGCGCAAAGGTGTCGCAGTCGCGGATCCCATCCCACCCGGCGGCAGGTTCCGGTTCCCGCCAGCGGAGATCTCCGACGGGCGGCGCCGCGTACGGGATCCCGGCATAGGTCCTGGCCGTCCGGTCCTCATTGTAGACACCACGCAGTTCCCCCTGTGCGATCCGGATCGTCTGCGTGAACGACGGATGACGGGCCTGCGACACCGGCACCCGCTTCACGGGTGGCGCGGAGAGACGGTAATTGACCGCCAGCAGCACCAGGAATACGATCCATACGAGTGCCGCGCGGCGGGAGTTCCACTCTCCCTTCTTCTGTGCGAGAAAACGGGTGAAAAACAGCCAGACAAACAGAACCGCCGAAACGATCCACCCGGGCAGAGTGTTCTTCGACAGCTCAAGAAAAAGCGCATCAGCGATCAGCAGAAAGATGAGTACGGCATAGAACATGGCAGGTCCCCCGGTCCCGTCTCACTCCCCTTCGTCCAGGCTCGGACCTTCGTCGTCCGCGTCCGGATAGAGGCAGGCTTCCACGTAAGGTGTGACACAGGAGAGGAAGAGTTCCTCATAGGAATCATAGGTCTCGACCTCAAAGCGCGTGAGCGCATCCAGCACTACATACTTCCCCGTCCCGGCGTTGTAGACATAGGTGTCCTCGTCGAAACGGCCGATGTAGAGCATATCCTCCAGTCCGGAAGTCATCCCGTGCTTCTCGATGTTCATCGTGACGATATCGGGCAGGGTGTAACCGGTCTGTTTTACGGTGACCTGATAGGTGCCGAAGAATTCAAATCCGTTCCAGGCAACGCCGTTGGCGACCCGCAGGAAATCCAGCAGATCCGGTGGGGCGAGCGGGATCCCCTCCCCGGCTTCGGCGAGGTCGCGCTGCAGACGCTCCAGTTCCTCATCGGTCGCGGGCTTTACGATCAGCGCGCCGATCGCCAGGTCCTCGTCGTAGATGTCATCCAGGATCTTTGTGACCGCATCAATGTCCATGAATTCCCTCCTTTACAGACCTTTTGCCCGGATCTGCTCCTCGTTCTCATCGAGCTGCCGCTTGAATTCCGCGGCGCCCGTCGCCCGGTACAGACGCTCGAGGAGTTCGGTCAGCGTGTAATGCCCGAGCTTCAGCGACTCCGCATCCCCGGCGGCACCCCCGAGCAGGATGAGGTTGCGCGCGTTCCCGCACTGGCGCAGGATGTTGTCCGGCTCGTCATAGCGCTCATGCAGCTGGCCGAACGCGATCTCGAACATCTGCTTCGCCTTGTCATATTCGCCCATCCGCAGATAGTATCTGCCGAAGGAGTCGAAGTAGCGCTGTCCGGCGCTGATCCCCCGGTCCGTATGTCCCTTTTTGATGAGCAGAATGGCGGACGCCTTGATCGTCCGGTCCGCGTCCTCGATGATCCGCATCCGGTGGGCCCGGATCCGTTCATCCATCTCATCGAAATGTGCGAGCGCATATTCACAGAAATCGGTCATCATGCAGACATAGGAATAGGACAGCGCCAGGAGATTCTCCTCCGCGCCGGCCGCACCGCTGTCCTGCTGTTCCTGCACCGATTCGAAATACATCTGCGCGAGGCCGTCCTCGCGGATGCCGATCGCGAATTCATCCTCGCCGCTCGCCTTTGTCATGAGCGCCAAAAGCGGGAGGATGTCCCAGTCCGCGCCGTAGCCGTATTCACCGAAATAATCGTAATAGATCGAGCAGATCTCCTCCAGATAGTCGCCGATGCCTCCCGGCGGCGGATCCTTCTGCAGGGCGGCCCGGCAGATATCCCGGATGATGCCCGCGCGGACGAGTTCGTTCCACGGATCGGGGAAGTGCTCGTCCATCTCCTGCTGCAGACGGTAGGTGTCCGCGGACAGGTGCATGGCCCGGTCGAACTCCTGACAGCGTTCAAGGATTTCCTCCTGCTCCCGCAGATAATCGATCCTCTCCAGATAGCCGTCGCGGTCCGCGGGATTGCCCGCCTCCTTGAGCTGCGCGACGATCCGGTCCAGCAGATCCGCTGCTTTGTGATAGTCCGCTTCAACAAACTGACCCTGCAGATACATTTGCGCAAGCTTCTTCGACGCCGCGATGCTGCCGCCCCGGCTCGCGTCCTCCAGCAGGCTCACTGCCCGCTCCGTGTCCGTCTCCACATCGATCCCGTACAGATAGGCCAGCGCGATGAAGCAGAGGTGATCCGGATCGTCATTCCCCCTGCTCCACTCTTTGTTATACAGCGTCAGGAGCGCACGCGAGATCTCCTCCGGATGATCCGTGCCGATGGGCGTGACGATCCCTTCAAAACCTGCCCGCAAGGCCTTTTCATCCGTCTCCTCGGCCAGGATCGGCAGCACCGGTTTCTCCGCCCTGCGCGCCATGGGATATTCCGTGTCCTTGACGTAGTTGTCCTCATTGACGAGGTTGGGCGTCACGACGAGCGCCATGAGGCCGGACTTTAAGAGCGCGTCGCTGATGGCCTCGGAGAAGTTTTCTCCGGGCACGAGATACTCGTCATACCAGATCGCCACGTCCCGCATGAAATCGTTCTTATGGATGAGGCGCATGATCTCGTTGGCGCTCCGGCGGTCCTTCTTGCGGTAACTCAGGAAAATGTACGCGTCAAAGGCGTCCCGGATCTGCGCCGAGACGTGCTCGTCGAGCAGGATGTCATTGAGGAAATTCACGAGCTTGTGCTCGAAACCGAGCGCGGTCGCATCCTGCGTTACCGCATCGAGAAACTGCAGTTCCCCGCAGATCAGGTTAAAGGTCTTCTCGATCCCGCGCTCCATGCCAATCGGCAGGAGCGCGATGTGCCGCTCCAGGATCCTGTCGAACAGCTGCTTCCTCGCTTCGCATTCCTCCGACAGAAAAGCCATGGTGACCGGACAGACGGCGAGCCGCATCTCCGAGAGCACCTCGTCCGTGATATCCGCGGGATCCTCCGAATAGTAGACCGCCACATGGTGATAGCGTTCCAGGATCCGTCCCGCGATCTCGTCCAGATACCTGTCGTGATCCTCCCCTGCCGCAAAGAACAGCACGCGCACGAGCCCCCACGGGCTCTGGTCCAGATAGGTCTTTACCTGCAATCCTGCCATCAGATTCTCCTCATGATCCCGCCGGACACGCCGGCCTCAGATCGTCTCCCGCACCGCCTCCATCGCCGCTGCGACACGGTCAGTGAACGCGTCAAAATCGGGGTCCGCTTTCTGCAGTTCCGGATGCGCGAGGATATGATCCAGCGCGATCCGCACGCCCTCATCGAAGGGCACTGTGGTCTTCATGCCGGGCGAGAGGCGCTTTAACTTGCGGTTGTCGAACACAACGGATTCCGCCTTATCCCCGAGCAGTTCCCCGGCATAGTCGTAGCCGTACTTCTTCCCCGCCTCCGCGAGCAGGTCGGAAGGCACATGCAGGGCGTTCAGCCTGACGCCGAGCGCCTGCGCGATGGTCTCATGCACCTGGTTCCAGTTCAGTGTCTCATCACCGGTGATCTGCACCGCCTCACCGATCGCATGCGGATTGCCGAGCAGGCCGATGTAGCCGCGCGCGAAGTCCCTGTTAAAGGTGAGGGTCCACAGCGATGTGCCGTCCCCCGGGATGATCACAGGCTTGCCGGCGCGGATCCGCTCGATCACCTGCCAGGATCCGCTCTTCCCGTGCACGGCGACCGGAATGCTCCGCTCGTCATAGGTGTGGCTCGGGCGCACGATCGTCACCGGGAAACCGTTTTCTCTGTACTCCCGCATCAGTAACTCCTCGCAGGCGATCTTATCGCGGGAGTACTGCCAGTATGGATTGGCGAGCGACGTGCCCTCCGTGATCAGATAACTCCGGCAGGGCTTGTGGTAAGCGGAGGCGGAGCTGATGTAGACATACTGGTGTGTTTTTCCCTCAAAGAGCCGGACATCCCGTTCCACCTGCGCCGGGACGAAGCCGATGAACTCGGCGACCGCGTCCCACATGACGCCGTCCGTGAGTTCCCGCACCCTCGCCTCATCGTTCACATCGACCTGCAGATGCTTCACATTCTCCGGCAGGACCTCCGGGCGGTTGCCGCGGTTTAACACCGTCACCTCCCACTGTCCCTCCGCTGCCAGCTGCCGCACGATCGCCGTGCTGATGGTACCCGTACCGCCGATCATCAGGATCTTTCTCATCTTGTCCCCCTTTCCGAAACGCTCTGTTTCCACATTATACCATGACGCGGTTCATCCGCGCGTAACTCCCGTTCCTTGCGATCAGTTCCTCATGCGTCCCGCGCTCCGTGATGCGGCCCTCCTCGATCACCAGGATCTGGTCCGCGTGCCGGATCGTAGAGAGGCGGTGTGCGATGACGATGATCGTGCGCTTCCCGGCGATCCCCGCGATCGCCTCCTGGATCTGCTGCTCCGTCTCCACGTCCACCGAAGCCGTCGCCTCATCCAGGATGATGATCGGCGACTTGCGCAGGATCGCCCGCGAGATCGCGACCCGCTGCTTCTGCCCGCCCGAGAGGCGTAACCCCCGCTCGCCGACGACCGTATCGTAGCCCTGCGGCATCGCCAGGATATCCTTGTGGATGTTCGCCGCCTTTGCCGCCGCCACGATATCGTCCCATGCCGCATCGGGCACCGCGTATCCGATATTCTCCGCGATCGTCCCGTTGAAGAGGAAGGTATCCTGCAGCACCGGCGAGATATTCTGCCGGAGGCTCTCGATCGTCACCTCCCTAAGATCGTGCCCGTCGATCCGGATCACGCCGGCCGTCGGCTCATAGAACCGCGAGATCAGCCGTGTCAGCGTCGTCTTGCCGACACCCGTGGGCCCGACGATCGCGAGCATCTGCCCCGGGCTGCAGGTAAACGAGACATCATCGAGGACCACGCCGCCGGCCCCGTAGGAGAAGCTCACATGGTCAAAGGTGATCTCGCCCTGTACATCGTTTAGCTCCACGGCACCCGGCCGGTCCGTCACCTCGCACGGTGCCTCGAGGACCGCCATCACGCGCTCCGCGCCGGCCAGGGACTGCTGCATGTTCTCGAGCAGGTTGGCCAGCCCCGTGACCGGTGCGTAGAACAGCCCCAGATACAGGAGAAAGGCGACCACATCCTCCACCGCCAGTCCGCCCCGCCAGGCGAGATAGCCGCCGCAGGCCACGACGAGGATCGAGCCGATGGAAGAGATGAATTCCACCGAAGGATGAAATACCGCGCTGATCCTGAGCGCCGTCAGCATGGCGCGGATGTGCTCGAAATTCTTCTCATCCACGCGCCCGGTCTCATACTCCTCCCTGCCGAAGGACTGGATCTCCTGAACACCGGACAGATTGTCCTGCAGCTTCCCGTTCAGTTCGCCCATCTTCTTCTGGGAGGCCCTGAAATAGGGACGGACCTTGCGCGAGAAGATGATGCCCGAGAGAAAGATGAACGGGATCGGCGCACAGGTGATCAGCGCCAGCCGCCAATTGATGAAGAGCAGCACGGTCAGCACACCGAGGAAGGTGACCACGTTAGTGATGGTCTCCGGGATCATATGTGCGTACAGGAGCTCGAAATCCCTCGTATCGTTGACGATCCGGCTCATCAGATCGCCCGTCTGCTGATCGTGGAAAAATCCGAGATGCATCCGCTCGAGCTTGTCATAAGTCCGCGTGCGCAGATCCCCGACCAGATACCAGGCCGCCTTGTGCGCCAGATAATTGCTCAGGAAACGGAACAGGATCCTCGACAGATACAGGAGCAGCAATAAAAGCGCCAGCAGCCGGATCCTGCGCAGCCCCGCCTCATCCACCCCGGCACTCACGATCCCGGTCATGGACGCCATGACCTTGGGCGCCGCCAGGTTGATCCCGGTCAGCAGCAGCGTGGAGAGGATCGCGATCGCGTACAGTCCCCTGTACCGGATCGCTTCGCGACTCAGTTTCAGCAGTGTTTTCATTCCCGTCCCCCGTTTGCGGCCCGACAGGCCGCTCCGGCAAAGAAGTGCCGGCCTGTGCTCGAACACTACCATTATAGCATATGCGTGACCGCGCTGCGGAAGTTTCCCATGCACCCGATCGAGTGTGTATAATAGGATCAGAGAAAGGAAATACCTCCATGGAACGAACGATCGATATCAGCCGCAGATTCTATGAAAAACATGTCGCGCCCATGATCCGGGAGCGGTTTGCCGCGCATGAGAGCCGGATCGCAGCCGGTCTCGCCGGCGAAGGCTCCGACTGCTTCGGTTACGACGACCTCGTTTCGAGGGATCACGACTACGGCACCGGTGTGTGCCTGTGGATCCCGGATGAGGATATGCCGGTTTATGGGCGGCAGCTGGCCGCTGCATATCAGGAGTTGACGGACCGTCTGGGCCTCAGGCTGAGCGCACGGCTTACCGAGCGGCGTGGCGTCATGACGATCCATGATTTCTACTCCAATATCCTCGGCATCGATTGTGACACGGAGGCGTGCGTGATCACCGCCGGTGACTGGGAACGGCTCGACCACACCTGTCTTGCGACCGCCGTGAACGGAGAAGTCTTCCGTGACGATACGGGCGCCTTCAGTGCATTTCGCACACTTTTGCTCTCCTATTACCCCGACCTTGTGTGGCGGAACCGGCTTGCTGTAGAACTGCACCGCTACGCTGCCGCATTGCAGGTCAACTATGCCCGTTGCATGACCCGCGGGGATGTCGTCGCCGCCGGCATGTGCCGTCTGCAGGGACTCGATGCCGCGATGAACCTGTATTTCCTGCTGATCAGGGAGTATCCGCCCTACTACAAATGGACGTACCGCCGTCTGACGGAACGTGACACGGAAGGGATCTTCTCCGGACTCATCCGGGAACTCTCGGAGGCAGGGTGTGACACTTCTGTCTGGGCCGGCAAACCCTACCGGCCGGACTATCCCAACATGTCGGATCCCGTCGTGATGCTCTCCGAGCGCATCGCCGGTGTGATCGTCTCCCTGCTCCGGAAGAACGGCCTGACCGACAGCCTGGACCCCTATCTGGAGCGGTATGTGGATGAAGTCATGAGATGACCATGGAATTGGCCTGCCGCAATCATCAATTTCCCCATTTGCAGCAGGCCAATACCGCCTTATTTTCCTGCTACAATCGTCGATTTCCTCATTTGTAGCAGGCTATGTCAGGCTGATCATCCCCGCCCCTACTCCTCGGCGAAGTCCGTATCCATGGCGATCTGCAGCTCATATTCCGGGAAGGCCTGCTGCACGTCCGCGACCACGGCCGCATACACCGCCCGGCGGTCCGCCGCGTTAAAGCTGACCACGACATCGAAGCGCATGATGTGCTCCTCTTTCTGCAGATAAAAGCCGTGCATCCCCTTCACGTGATCATGAGCGAGCACGATCTCCCGCACACGCTTCTGCGCCGCGATGATCTCCTCATCTTTGGTGCTCACCGAATAGACGCCCACGGCCGTCAGGATGACCCGGTGCCTGCGGTGGACCTCCGCCTGGATGCTGCGGATCAGGCGGTCGAGCTGATCGGCGGAATACGTGTCCGGCACTTCGATGTGGATCGAACCGTTCCAGGAGTCCGGTCCGTAGTTGTTGAGGATCAGATCGTACGCCCCCTGCACCCCTTCAAAGGAACGCACCGTCTCCTTGATGCTGTCCGTCAGCCCGGTGTCGTTGCGCTCCCCCAGGATCTGCGAGATCGTATCCCGGAGCATCTCCAGCCCCGCCTTGATGATCACCAGGGAAATGACCGCACCGAGCCACGCTTCCAGCGATATGTGAAAGACGAGGAAGATCCCGGCCGCCGCCAGCGTGGAGGTCGAGATGACGGAATCGAGCATGGCATCCTGCCCGGAATTGACCAGGGAATCCGAATTCACACGCTCGCCCACGCCCTTCACATAACGGCCGAGCACGATCTTGACGATCACGGCCACCGCGATGATGATCAGTGACACCGCATTATACTCCGGCGTCTCCGGATGAATGATCCGCTTGACGGATTCCGTAAAGGAGGTCAATCCGGCGTACAGCACGATGATGGCGATGATCATGGCGCTCAGATACTCGATGCGCCCGTAGCCGAACGGATGCTTCTTGTCCGGCTCCCTGCCCGCCAGCTTGGTCCCGACGATCGTGATCAGGGAGCTGCCGGCATCGGAGATATTGTTGACCGCGTCGAGGACGATCGCGATGGAATTGGTCATCATCCCGATCACAGCCTTGAATGCCGCGAGGAGGACATTTGCCACGATCCCGATGATACCGGTCCGGACGATCGTCCGCTCGCGCGAGATCTCTTCCTCCCCCTCGGGGGCCTGCCACGGTTTCTTCATTTATTCCACTTTCCTTTCCATAAATCCATGATCTCCGGATAATGCTTCCTGTCAACAAGTCTCCAGGCGAGCACGGCGGCGACAGCGGCGGCGACCACTGTGATCCAGTCCCCGATGCCGATCCCGGTCATGACACCGCCCGAAGCACCGATGTCGGCGCGGCAGAACTCCAGAAAATCAACACTCATATGCGCCAGGATCACCGCCCACATATTTCCGGTGCGCAGGTAGACCGCACCCAGGATCATGCCGATCCCGACCGTGTAGACCACCTGAATGACCGTCGCGACAGGGTCCGCTCCGACGAACACGTTGCCGGCATGCGCCAGCGCGAAGAAGATCGTGGACAGCCAGAAGATCACTTTGATCCCCTTCTCCGACTTGATCGTCCGCATATAGTTGGAGACACCGAGGATCCGGAATGCCGTCTCCTCACCGAAGCCCGGTGCGAACGCAAACAGGAACGCGAGCAGGATGTTGCTCGTCCCGTAAGTAACGCAGCTGACGAGGCTTCCGATGTAGTGAATGATCAGGACGGGCAGGATCATCAGCAGACCTTTCACGAAGTCACGGAACGTGAACACCTCCCAGTACTTCGGCTTGAACCATAAGGCAAAGATCGCGATCGCGACCAGCGCCCCGACCGCCACGCCGACACCCGACGCGGCCGGTTCCGTATAGCCCGCGACCGTCACATCGTGCAGGTATCCCGGGACCAGCGGTCCGACGACCTTCGTATCGATGATCGTGCCGAATGAGACGAGGATCTCCGCGAACAAAAACAGCAGAAAATAGCTGAGGATCGGGTGATCGAGGATCTTGTGAGGTTTTTCATTCATTTTCGTTTTCTCCTTTCTGCTAAACGGGCATGCCCGTCAGTCTTCCTGCACCGCCGTGTATTCGGTCACATTCAGTACCGTTTCCCCGTCGATCTGCGCCGCGCACGGCCGGGAGAAGCACACGCGGATCTCCCTCCCGGTAAAGGAGCTGACAATGCCCGTCTTCTTCACATGCTCCCCCTTGAAGATCGAAGGAAACGCCATGAGTGCCCTGAGCTTGGAACGGCAATGATAGACCACCACCGTCAGCTGCCCCGAGGCGCGGTCCTGCGCCGGTGCCATCTGCATCCCGCCGCCGTAGAACCTGCCCTTCATCGTCGGCGCGATCCACACATGATCGAATTCATGCGTCACGCCGTCGACCGTGATCT
>JAFXTJ010000074.1 GCA_017535945.1 Lachnospiraceae bacterium | reverse complement strand
TATACCGATGATGAGCCATACAGAGTCCGGATCATGAACGGAGAGGAGAACCTCACGGGAAAGACACTTAATCTGGATCCGGGAACTGAGGAAAAACGAAGCGTGGAATTGACCGCTGTTTCCGAGGGAAGAACAGGAGATGGATGGTCGGCAGAAGGAATCGCACAGGAGGTGGTCTGGGAGAGCAGCAATACGGATGTGGCGACCGTTACAGACGGAACTGTAACTGCCGTTGCGAACGGGCAGGCGATCATCACGGCTACAGCTACGGATGAATTGAACAAGAGCAGTCGACAGGTGATGATCAATTCCTCAACGTTGATGAGGAATCTGACGATCACCGGTTCGGATGAGGTGAAAAAAGGCGAGAGTATTGTATTGCAGGCGGTTCCGGAACCTGAAACGACTTCGGAGAAATCCGTCATCTGGGAATCCGATGCGCCGCAATTAGCAAAAGTGGATTCTGAAGGCCGTGTTACCGGACTGTTTGCCGGTGAGGCGACGATCACGGCGACAGCTATTGATGGCAGCGGGGTCAGTGCGTCAAAAGATATCACTGTCACTGCCAAAGCAGAGAAGATCAACATCAAGTCTCAGAGTGACGCACAGACAATCCTGAACGATACAACCATCAGCCTCAACGCAAATCGGGAAACAAATAAATCCGTTTCTCTCATTGCCGATATGCTGGCATTGGATGTGAGCGGGGAGTATTCGAAGACAGGTGTTTCCCAGTTGGTGGCGTGGAGTTCAGACAATCCGGATGTAGCTTCTGTTGATGCTGCCGGAGTGGTCACAGCGATCGGAAACGGTACGGCTACTATCACTGCTTCTGCTATAGATGGCTCGGATTTCTCGGCAAGCGTGGATATCAAGGTCACAACGCTCATGAAGAGTATGGAGATTACGGGACCGGATGTCGTATACAGAAGCAGATCTATTACTCTGATGGCAGAGCCGCTGCCTGCTGAGACTTCAAATCGGGAGGTTATCTGGAAGTCTGATAAACCTGCCATAGCAAGAGTCGATGCTTCAGGTCATGTGACGGGGGTATCTGTTGGGAAAACGACAATAACAGCGATCGCGAAAGACGGGAGTGAGGTAACCGTTACCAAAGATATCGTGGTGATCGCAGGTGCAGAGACAGGGATCATTACGAGGAATGGAGCTCCGGATACAAAGCTTAATGATACAACGATCGCCATGGATCCGGCGTTGCCGGAGAAATCCACGGTAGAGTTAAATGTACGGTTTTTGGTAAAAGATACGCTCGGACAATATACGGATGAATGGGTAGATCAGCAGGCACTATGGAAATCTGCCAATACAAATATCG
The DNA here is from genome assembly GCA_017535945.1 of Lachnospiraceae bacterium. Taxonomy (GTDB): domain Bacteria; phylum Bacillota; class Clostridia; order Lachnospirales; family Lachnospiraceae; genus Butyrivibrio. The sequence continues at coordinate 1,367 of JAFXTJ010000074.1, read as the reverse complement.
CAACTGTTGAAGTTAATGAGGGAGTTGCCACTGTCACAGCGGTTGGCATCGGAACCACAACTGTAACAGCGACTGCACAGGATGGATCGGGAAAGACGGTAAGGGTGACGATCAATTCCATCCCGCTTGTGCAGAGTATCATACTTCCTGCGACAGCGACTGTGGCCGCCGGGAAAATCGTAACATTGACAGCTCAGATTACACCGGATTCTGCCAAAAACAAGACGTTGGACTGGAAGATCGCACCTGAGGATGCTGCAAAAGCAACGATCGCAAACGGCAGGGTGACGGTGAAACCTGCAGCCACCGGTACGATCACTGTCACTGCTGCGGCAAAAGACGGCAGCGGCGTTAAGAGTAATAATACGTGTGTGATCACGGTCACGAAGCCCGCGGAGAGCGTGGCAGTCTTCAGTGCGGGACAGGAAGTCACGAACGGCACCGTCGGACTGGATCTGGATGAGACAAATACCCTGCAGTTGAACAGCAATGCACGGATCAAAACCGATAATGAGTGGAAGACTGATGGAGTATCGCAGGGAGTGATCTGGAAATCGGCCAATCTCAGGGTGGCGACGGTTGATGAAAACGGGTTGGTCCACGCGCTCGCAACCGGTACCTCGGTCATCACGGCGACAGCCACGGACGGGAGCGGCCGATCTGGCAGGGTCACGCTGAATGTAAACCGGCTCATTCAGCGGATCGAGCTGAGCGGTGTCACAAGCGTCGGCGTCGGAAAAAGTACCCAGCTGACCGCGAAGATCACACCGGATTCCGCGACGAACAAAACACTGCTATGGAGTATCGACCCGGCGGATGCCGCCAAGGCCACCGTGGCAAACGGCCGTGTGACGATCAAGGCCGGAGCGAGCGGTCAGGTCCATGTGATCGCGGCGGCTAAAGACGGGAGCGGGATCACCAGTGATGATACGGAACCATTTTACATTGGGATCAAACAGCCGGTGGATAAGGTCACGATCAAGAAGGATGGACAGTCGGCAGTGAGTCCCATCAATCAGGATCTGAGTACCGCTCCCGAGATCGGACTGACAGCGGTATGCACCGGCAGTAACCCGGGAGACGAGGTCCTGCAGGCCGTCAACTGGAAGAGCAGCAATGTCAGGATCGCGACTGTGACTCCGGCTCAGAATGATCCGGCAAATGCGACCGTCACACTCGTTGCTCCCGGAACGGCCACGATCACGGCAACGGCGGCGGACGGCTCCAATAAGAGCGCAACGGTCACGATCAAGGTGACACAGAGTGCGATTACGATCACCGGACCGGCCGAAGTGGCGGCCGGGAAGAGCGCGAAGCTGACGGCGCAGGGACCGGCCGTGAACTGGTCGATCGTGAGCACGGAACCC
>JAFXTJ010000073.1 GCA_017535945.1 Lachnospiraceae bacterium | reverse complement strand
GCGCCTCCGGCGTAAAGGTCTGACCGTCAGGGGCTTTGATATCCAGACGGCGTACCGGGATATCTCTTGTGTCGCGGTCGACGCTCACGCGGACGGGCTCTTTTCCGGCGGTCCTGCGCACGATGGCTAACAGCCTCCCGTTGAAGAGCCGGCGGCTCGCGGAGGAGTAACTGTCCGTATCCGTGCTGTCGCCGTTATCCGTGCCGGCGAGTTCTCCGCCGGTGACGGTGATCCGCACCCGGTCGGACGCGTTGCCCACAAAATGCCCGTCGGCATCCACCGCTTCGATCCGGTAGAACAGGAGCTCCCCATCCGGGACATCCCCGCGGTTTAAGAGCGCCGCGCTCTCCTCCTCCGGTGTCACATTGACCCGGGCCGTTTCCCCGCATGTATAAACAGTCTCCCGGGCACATTCCGCGGCATCGCGCCCCGCCTCCGCATAGGCGGCGGCACTGATCTCGCCCGCTTCAAACGGGATCCGGTAATCCGCGAACAGGGTCCGCCCGCTTCCCGGAGCATGCGTCAGCGTCTTTGCCTTAAAAGCCCTGCCGTTGACGAAGAGCTGCACATGGTCGAGATTGGAGACCACGCGCACGTCGATCATCTGCCCTTCATTGAAATCCCAGATACCCGGGATGATGTGCACCATGGGATGTTTCGCGGGATCCGTCCAGACGGACTGCCAAAAATAGTAGGCATCCTTGACGAAGCCCGCGGTATCGATCTGTCCGAAATAGGAGTTTCTTGTGTGATAGGGCGTGGGCTCGCCGATGTAGTCAAAGCCGCTCCAGAGAAACTGTCCGAGGGAGAATTCCGTATCGCGGTCATTTGCGGCACAGTCCTCAAAACTGCGGGCGCCCCAGCTCGAACAGCTGTTGCCCAGCGATGAGCACTGCTCGTCCTCCTCCGCGATGGATCCGACGGAGAGCGGGAAATGGTAGATCCCGCGGCTCTGGACGATGGAGCAGGTCTCGCTCCCGTAGATCACCCAGTCCGGATGCCTCTTATGGTCATCGCTGTAGCAGCGCTCCGCGTAGTTGTATCCCGCGATCCCCAGGATCTGCGCACACCGTTTGGCGCCCATCCACGGCATGTAATTGGAGCCGATCGTGGCCCGCGCGTTGTGATGCGGATCGTGCAGCTCCACCAGACGCTTTAAGTCCGCCGTGATCTCCTCGCCCCGCTCGTCTGCGTGGGTGTCGTAAATCTCATTGCCGATCGACCAGAGGATCACACCCGGATGGTTGCGGTCACGCCGGATCCAGGAGGCCACATCCCTCGCGTGCCATTTGCGGAAAAAGCGGGCGTAGTCATATTCCGTTTTGGGCCGCTCCCACATGTCAAAAGCTTCCGAGATCAGCAGGAACCCCTCCTCATCGCAGAGGTCCAGGACCATGCGGGCCGCCATGTTGTGGGTCAAACGGATCGCGTTGACGCCCATGCCGCGCAGGATCCGGAGCTTCCTGCGGAACGCGGTCGGATGAAAAGCCGCTCCCAGCGCCCCCAGATCGTGATGTTCGCAGACACCGTTGAGCTTTAAGTGCCTGCCGTTTAAGAAAAACCCTTTATCCGGATCGAACACCGTCGTACGGAAGCCGACACGGACAGAGACTTCGTCCGTTTCGCGCCCGGCAAGCACGAGTTTTGTCCGAAGGGTATGCAATACCGGATCATTGATATCCCATCTGCGCACGCCGTACACCCGGTAACGCTGTTCCACGGCGCGGATCTTTCTCTTCTTTCGCAGAAAACCGGTCTTCTCTTCCGTACCCTGCACATCCGGCGCTTCAAGCTCCAGTTCCGCGTTGAACAGCGGCTTCAGATCGAGTTCTTTGCCCTCCGGAGTAAGGAGTGTCTGAACGACCTGTACCCGCTCCGCCTCCGGTCCCTCGATCTCCGTGCGGATCGCGATCTCCCACTCGTCGGCACCACGATCCGATGCCGAGAAATAAACGCCGTTTTCGGGAATATGGATCGGTGCCTTGTCGATCAGCATCACATCCCGGTAGATCCCGGCACCGGAATACCAGCGGCTGTTCGGCGCCTGATGGCGAACGGTGACGATGAGTTCGTTCCGGCCACTATAGTCCAGAGCACCGGTGAGATCCACCGTAAAGGAGGAATAGCCGTACTTCCATTCCGCGACCTTCCTGCCGTTTAAGGTGACGGTGCTGTCCATGTAGATGCCGTCAAAATTGAGGAAGATGCGCCGTCCGGCTTCGATGCCGTATTCCGCGAGCGTAAAGCGTTTCCGGTAAAAACCCGTGGCATCGCGGTAGAGCGCATCCGTATCCGTGATGAGGAAATCATGCGGGAGCGTCACCGCCCGCCACAGATCCTCGCGCAAAGCAGAAAGCGGCGTGTCAAGCGCCGCTTCCTGAAATTCCCAGCCTGTGTTGAACAATCGTCTCACAGTTCATTCCTCGCTTTCACCGGGATCGTCCGTTTCCTCTCCCGACTCATCCGCAGGGGCCTCTTCCGGGATCCGATCCTCCTCGTCCGGGACCTCCTCCGGGATCTCGTCTACATCCAGTTCCTGTTCGTTGTCACTCTCCGTGTCGGACACCTTTTCCCGGACCTTGGCGATCTGCGCGACCTTAACGCCTTCATCGAGCTTGATCAGCTTCACGCCCGAGGTCGCACGCCCGTGGATACCCACTTCTTCCATGCGGACCTGGATGATGACACCGCCGGTGGTGATGATCATGATCTCGTGCTCGTCGTTGACTGCCTTGACGCCCACCACATCGCCGGTCTTTTCCAGGATCCGGTAGCAGCGCAGACCTTTGCCGCCGCGGCGCTGGAGATGGAAATCCGTGAGTTTTGTACGCTTGCCGTAGCCGTTCTCCGAGACGATGAGCAGCGTCCCGCCCTGGCTCTCCTTCTGCATGCCGACGATGGCATCGTCGGGATCGAGGTTCATGCCGCGCACGCCCCGGGCGGTCCGGCCCATCGGACGGACATCCCGCTCGTTGAAACGGATGCACATGCCGTTCTTCGTGACCAGGAAGACCTCCTGATCCGGTCTCGTGGTCTTGACCTCGATGAGCTCGTCATCCTCCTGGAGACTCAGGGCGATCAGGCCGTTCTTGCGGACGTTGGAGAATTCGCAGATCGGCGTCTTCTTTACGATACCGCGCCGGGTCACCATGAACAGGCATTTGTGCTCGTCCAGTCCCTTGACGGGGATGGTCGCGGAGATCTTCTCCCCGGGATTCAGCTGCAGGATGTTGACGATCGCGACGCCGCGGGAGGTACGGGAGCCCTCCGGGATCTCATAGGCCTTGAGCCGGTAGCATCTGCCGAAGTTCGTGAAGAACATGACATAGCTGTGCGTCTGGGTCATGAGGAGATCCTCGATGTAATCGTTATCGATGGTCGCCATGCCCTTGACGCCGCGGCCGCCGCGGTTCTGGGTGCGGAAATTGTCCACGCTCATGCGCTTGATATAGCCGAGGCTCGTCATGGCAATGATGGTATTCTCATTGGGGATCAGATCCTCGTCCTCGAAGTCCCCGGCATCCGCCTCGATCCGGCTGCGTCTGTCATCCCCGTACTGATCGGAGATCGCGAGCATCTCGGAGCGGATCACGCCGAGCAGGAGCTTCTTGTCGGCGAGGATCGCCGTCAGGCGTTCGATCTCCTTGACGAGTGCGGCATGCTCCGCTTCGATATTCTCCCGCTCCAAACCGGTAAGTTGTTTCAATCGCATATCGATGATGGCCTGCGCCTGCGCGTCCGTGAATCCGAAGCGGGCCATCAATTCGTTTTTAGCATCCTGCGGGGTCTTGCTGCCGCGGATGATGCGGATCACTTCATCAAGGTTATCGAGCGCGATCAGATATCCCTGTAAGATATGATCCCGCTCCTTTGCCTTGTTCAGATCATATTCCGAGCGGCGGGTGACCACATCCTCCTGATGGAGGAGGTAGGTCTTTAACAGCTCCGTGAGCGAAAGCACCTTGGGCTCGCCGTTGACGAGCGCGAGCATCGTGATGCCGAAGGAATCCTGCAGCTGCGTATGCTTGAAGAGGCGGTTCAGGATGACATTGGGGTTGGCGTCGTGCCTGAGTTCGATAACGACGCGCATGCCCTCTCTGTCGGACTCATCCCTCAGGCCCGTGATCCCGTCGATCCGCTTGTCCTTGACGAGCTCGGCGATCTTCTGGATCAGCATCGCCTTGTTCACCATGTAGGGCAGCTCCGTCACGATGATGCGGTTCTTGCCGTTGTCCGTCGTCTCGATGTTGGTGACGGCGCGGCAGATCACCTTGCCCCGGCCGGTCCGGTAGGCGGCTTCCGCGCCCCGGGTCCCCATGATGATGCCGCCGGTGGGGAAATCCGGCGCGCGCAGGATCGGGAGCAGCTCTTCGATCTCGGTATCCCTGTCCTCTTCGACCTTATTGTCGATCATCTTGACGCAGGCGCTGATGACCTCCCGCAGATTGTGCGGCGGGATGTTGGTCGCCATGCCGACGGCGATGCCGGTGGTGCCGTTGACCAGGAGATTGGGGAAGCGGGAGGGCATGACGGCCGGTTCCTTCTCCGTCTCGTCGAAATTGGGGACGAAATCGACCGTGTTCTTTTTCAGATCGGCGGTCATCTCCAAAGAGATCTTGGTCAGACGCGCCTCGGTATATCGCATGGCGGCGGCGCCGTCGCCGTCCACCGAACCGAAGTTGCCGTGGCCGTCCACCAGGCAGTAGCGCATGGACCAGGGCTGGGCCATATTGACCAGAGCGCCGTAGATGGAGGAATCACCGTGAGGGTGATACTTACCCATCGTATCGCCGACGATACGGGCACATTTCCTGTGTGGCTTGTCGGGTCCGTTGTTGAGCTCGATCATGGAATACAGGATCCGGCGCTGCACGGGTTTTAAGCCGTCACGGACATCGGGCAGGGCGCGGCTGGTGATGACGCTCATCGAGTAATCGATGAACGACGTCTCCATGGTCTTCTTGAGATCGACCTCCCGGATCCGGTCGGCGGCGGGCTCGTCAAAGATGTCGTCCGGCAGCTCCTGACCGGGAGTGATGTTCTGGTTTTCGTTATCTGCCATTTTGTTTCTCCTCTCGCCGCGCTACCACTCGAGAATCCTGCGGATTCTCTCGTTGGGGCTGGTCGCCCCATGCGGCCTATCAAAACCTGCTCCTTGCAGGCTTACCTGCGTCGCAGGCTTTTTCAGCCCGCGCGCGGCTCGTTCAGATATCCAGGTTTTTGACAAATCTCGCGTTTTTCTCGATGAACTCTCTGCGGGGCTCGACGTTGTCTCCCATGAGCGTCGTAAAGGTGATATCCACGTCGCTCTCCTCCTCTTCCGCGAGGTTCACGCGCAAGAGGATCCGCCGCTCGGGATCCATCGTGGTCTCCCAGAGCTGCTCGGGGTCCATCTCTCCCAGACCCTTGTAGCGCTGGATCTTATTGCTGTTGTCACGCCCGACCTCGGTCAGGATCTGATTGAGCTCCTCATCGCTGTAGGCGTACCAGGTCTTCTTGTTCTTCTCGAGCTTATATAACGGCGGCTGGGCCAGGTAGACATGACCGGTCTTAATGAGCTCCGGCATGAAGCGGTAGAGGAAGGTGAGCATCAGCGTGGCGATGTGCGCACCGTCCACATCGGCATCGGTCATGATGATGATCTTGTCGTAGCGCAGCTTCGTGATATCGAAATCCTGATGGATCCCGGTGCCGAACGCCGTGATCATGGCCTTGATCTCCGCGTTGCCGTAGATCTTGTCCTCTCTCGCCTTCTCCACATTGAGGATCTTGCCGCGAAGCGGCAGGATCGCCTGCGTGGCGCGCTGTCTGGCGGATTTCGCACTGCCGCCGGCGGAGTCTCCCTCGACGATGAAGATCTCGCAGTTCTTGGGATCCTTGTCGGAGCAGTCCGCAAGCTTGCCCGGCAGGCCCATGCCATCCAGTGCGGACTTCCTGCGGGTCAGATCCCTTGCTTTTCTGGCGGCATCTCTGGCACGCTGTGCCAATACGGCCTTCTCGAGGATGACCTTGGCGACCTGCGGATTCTGCTCCAGGAAATAGGTCAGCTGCTCGGAGAAGACGCTGTTCACCGCCGTCCTCGCCTCGGAATTGCCCAGCTTCTGCTTGGTCTGTCCCTCGAACTGGGGATCATCGATCTTGACGGAGATGATGGCGGTCAGACCTTCCCTGATGTCTTCACCGGAGAGGTTGTCGTCATTCTCCTTGATGATCTTATTGGTGCGGCCGTAATCGTTGAAGATCTTGGTCAGTGCGGTCTTGAAGCCCTCGAGATGCGTGCCGCCCTCGGGGGTGTTGATGTTGTTGACAAAGGTGTAGATGCTCTCGTTATAGGAGTCGTTGTGCTGCAGGGCCACTTCGACATGGACATTCGCCCTGTCCCCCTCGAAGTACATGACCTGCTCATACAGCGGTGCCTTGTGCTTGTTGAGATAGGTGACGAATTCCGAGATGCCGCCCTCGTAGCAGAAGCTCTCCGTGTGGGGTTCCCAGACGTCGCCGGCTTCCGGATCCTTGCGCAGATCCGTCAGGGTGATCTTTAAGCCCTTGGTGAGGAAAGCCATCTCGCGCAGGCGCCGCTTCAGCACATCAAACTCATAGACCGTGGTCTCGGTGAAGATCGTGGCATCCGGCTTGAAACGCACCCAGGTGCCCCGCTTGCCCTCCTCGCAGTCGCCCGCGATCCTCAGGTCATAGCAGACATGGCCGCGCTCATAGCGCTGCTCGTACACTTTGCCCTCATGATAAACGCGGACCTCGAGCCAGTCGGAGAGCGCGTTTACAACGGAAGCGCCCACGCCGTGCAGGCCGCCCGATACCTTGTATCCGCCGCCGCCGAATTTGCCGCCGGCGTGCAGGATCGTGAAGACGACCTCGACAGCGGGACGGCCGGCCTTGTGGTTGATGTCGACCGGGATCCCGCGGCCGTTATCCTCCACGGTGATCGTGTTGTCCTCGTTGATCGTCACTTCGATATGATCGCAGAATCCGGCCAGCGCCTCGTCCACGGCGTTATCCACGATCTCATAGACCAGATGATGCAGGCCTCTCGATGCCGTGGTGCCGATATACATGCCGGGGCGTCTGCGGACCGCCTCCAGTCCTTCCAGGATCTGGATCTGGTCCCCGCCGTATTCGTGCTGTACCTGATTGTTTGCTTCTGCCATGTCCCGTCTTCCCTTTCCTTCTTCCGGTTCTGCCTTCTTCTACTCCTGCGGGAGCACAGGCTGCTCCTGCGGTTTATCGTCTGTATCCGGCGCCGCGGCCTCCGCCACGCTGCCGTTCGTAACCTGCAACAGTCTGTCAATCGTCAGTCTGCTGTTAACGAATTCATCATAGCCGGTGCAGGTGATGATCGTCTGGATATCGCCGATCTCATTGAGCAGCGCCTGCCTCCGGCTGCCATCCAGTTCCGAGAGCACATCATCCAGTAACAGGACCGGATTCTCCTTCTTGGAATCCCGGATGATCCGGATCTCCGCGAGCTTCAGGGAGAGAGAAGCCGTCCGCTGCTGTCCCTGTGAGCCGTATTTGCGGATATCCACCGCCCTGTCGGGCGCATCCTTCCTGCGCACGTAGAATGCAAAATCATCCTTGTGCGGTCCGACGGTCGTCTGCTTCAGGATCACATCCCGCTCTCTGGCGGCTGCCAGCGCGTGTTCCAGATCGTCCATGGCGGCATACGGCTCGTAGACGATCTCCAGTGCCTCTTCTCCGCCCGTGAGTTTTTCATGGACCGGAGCGATGATCTCACCCAGCTGCTTTAAGAAGATCTGCCGGAAACGGATGATCTCGCTGCCGTAGACCACAAGCTGTCTGTCCTCGACATCCAGAAGCGGCTTCTGCTCCGGATGCTCGTAGATGTCTTTGAGCAGGTGATTTCTCTGCTGGATCACCTGCGAATACCGGGTCAGGTTGTAGAGATAGGACTCATCCAGCTGGCAGAGCTCCATGTTCATGAAGCGTCTGCGCTCGCTCGGTCCCTCCTTGACGATCGACAGATCCTCCGGGGAAAAGAACACCGTGGGGATCCTGCCTACGAGCTCGGAGACCTTCTTGATCCGCTGGCCGTCGATGGCGATGGCCTTGCTCTTCCCGCTCTGCAGATGCATGTCCACGCGCCAGGTGGCGCCGTCCCGCAGGACTTCGCCGCGGATATGGGCCGCATCCGCCCCGAACCGGACCACCTCTTTATCTTTGGCACCCCGGTGGGATTTCGTCGTGGCGAGCAGATAGATCGCTTCGAGGATATTGGTCTTGCCCTGCGCGTTATCGCCGTAGAGGATGTTGATCCCGTCCCGAAAGGACAGTTCCAATGACTCGTAATTGCGAAAATCCTTTAATTGCAAGGATTTTATGATCACCCGTTCTCCTCCTGCCGGATCACATAGACCTTACCGGCATAAGAAAACCCGTCCCCGTCATATAGTTTCCGGCCGGGACGCAGCTCTTCCTCTCCGTTTACCTGTACTTCCCCCTCCCGGATCCGGACTTTTCCTTCCGCTCCGGTCCCGATGAGATCCGCTTTCTTCATGGCCTGGGAGAGTTTGATGTATTCCTCTCCCTGCCGCAGGACGATCACCTGTGCCGCCAATTTTTAATCCACCGTCGTAAAGTTGATCGGCAGGATCAGGTAGGTGTAACTCTCTTCCTTGTTGCGGATAAAACAGGGTGCCTTGGGGTTGACAAAATAGATGTCGACCTGTTCATCCTCGATCACGCGCAGCGCATCGATCAGGAACTTGGGATTAAATCCGATCATCAGATCCTTGCCCTGTTTCTCGATCTCGATATTCTCATTAAGACTGCCGGCCGTGGTATTGATCTTCAGTTCCATCACATTCTCGGTGATCCCGAGGATCACCGGCTTCTTATCCCCCTCCTTGACGAAGAGCATCGCCCGGTCGATACTTTCCAGCATCTCCTTGCGGGAAATGGTCATCTTGGTCTCATAATCACTGGAGAGCATCTGGTCGATATTGAAATACTCGCCTTCAATGAGACGGGACACTACAATGGTCTTGTTAAAGGTGAACATGACATGCTTGCCCGTGAAGTAGATCTCCACCATGTTCTCCGTACTGTCAGACAGGATCTTGGAAAGCTCCGACAGTGTCTTGCCCGGGATAACGGCTTTCTTTTGCGCATATTTTCCGGAAAGGAGCACCCGGCGGATGGAAATGCGGTGACCGTCCAGCGCCACCAGCTTTAACACATCCTCTTTGATCTCCATCAGCTCACCGCTCATCATGCGGTTTCCCTCGTTGCCGCCGGCAATCGCGAAGATCGTCTGGTTGATGACATTCTTCAGGGCATACTGGGACATCTCCACACCGTCGATCTTTTCGATGGAGGGAAGATAGCTGAATTCCTCTCCCGCACGGCCGATGATATTGAATTTCACCTTGTTTGCGGTGATGGTCACCTTATAATTCTCTCCCTGCACCAGTTCCACCGTCGTATCCGGCAGCTTCTTTACGATATCACAGAAATACCTAGCATTCAGGGCGATAAAGCCATGTTCGACGATCTCTCCTTCTATGACGGTCTCAATGCCGAGCTCCATATCATTGCCGATCAGTCGGATCTCCGGACCAGTTGCGTCGATCAGGATATACTCGAGGATCGACATGGTGGTCTTGCTGGGGATCGCTTTGGATACGATCTGCAGACCGGCATTTAATTTGTCTCTGTCACAGACGATCTTCATTTTGCTCAGGCTCCTTTCGCGCGCGAGGAAAGAATGTATTTCAGGTAATAGTTACAGTATTAGTAAGGGGTGTTGAAAAGTGGAAAATCCACAAAACACACAATTCCTTGTGGAAAAACAACCTTAATCATACCATAGATTGTGAAAAATTTCAAACAGTGGGTTTGATCTTATTCCGGAGGTTTTCCACCTGTTCCGCCAGTTTCGGATCGACCTTGATCCCCTTCTGGATCTTGTCGATGCCGCTGATGACGGTCGTATGGTCCCTTCCTCCCAGGAGTTTGCCGATCCCGTCAAAAGAAGTATCCGTCATCATCCGGATATGGTACATGGCGATCTGTCTCGGGAGGGAGATTTCCTTGCTGCGCTTCTGGGAAATGATATCCTCCTTGGAAATGCCGAAGAACTCGCAGGTCTTGTCGATGATCCGCTGGGGTGTCACCGTGTTTTCCCTGTCGGAGATCAGATCCTGCAGCACCTCTTCCGCTGTCTGCAGGGTCACGGCCTGACCGAGCAGCCGGCTCTGTGCCATGATCTTATTGAAGGCTCCCTCCAGTTCCCGGATATTGGAACGCACATTTTCCGCAATATAACGGAAAACCTCGTCATCGATGTAACCGGGATAGCTCTCGGCGTTCTTCTGCAGGATCGCCAGACGGGTTTCATAATCCGGCGGCTGGATATCCACAATGAGGCCCATCTCGAATCGGGAACGGAAGCGTTCCTCCAGTGTGACCATGTCTTTCGGCGGCTTGTCGGAGGAGAGGACGATCGCTTTTCCCGCACTGTGCAGTTCGTTAAATGTGTGGAAAAACTCCAGCTGCGTCGCTTCCTTACCGATGACGAACTGCACATCATCGACCATCAGAACATCCACATCCCGGTACTTCTTCCGAACACGGGACATTTCCTGTGTGCTGTTTTTGCTGTTCTGGATCGATGAGACCACATCGTTCACAAAGGTCTCCGAGGTCACATACAGGACCCGGGCGCCGGGATTGCGTTCCAGTATATGATTGCCGATGGAATGCATGAGGTGCGTCTTGCCCAGACCGGCATTGCTGTAAAGAAACAGCGGATTGAACACCTTGCCCGGGGATTCCGCCACAGCGACCGAAGCAGCCTGTGCCATCCGGTTGTTGTTGCCGACGACAAAGGAATCAAAGGTATATCTGGGATTTAAATTGGAACGGAAATCCCCGCTGTCCGAAACGGGATCGGGAACAGGATCCGCAGGGAACCCTTCATTATTATAAGAAGATTTTTCTTCGCCGGCTTTGACAAAGAAACGGACTTCCAAAGGCTGTTCCTCCAGCCTGTCCAGCTGTTCGGAAAGAAAGACCAGGAACATGTCATGGTAGTGCTCATTAATATAGGAAAGCATCTGATTCAGACGGTCCGGAATCCCGATGCAGATCTGATCCTCTTCTATTCCTTCATAGGAAAGAGGTTTGATCCAGGCCTTGAAAGGAGCGGAACCGATGTCATATTCCTTTGCAAGAGCTTCTTTGATCTCTTCAAAATGCTCCCGCAGATACTGATCAGTCTTGTTCATGAGTACCTCATCTGAAAACAAAAAAAGGCAACAGATCACCACAGACAGTATAATCGAAAAGGTTCATGAGTGCAAACGGCATGCCCGCGTGGACAAAAAAACGAACGTCTTTTCGGTTCATCAAAATTCGTGGAAAAAGTGGAAGAGAGAAAAAACGAAACGCCCAAAAGAAACCGCGGAAAACAGGGAATAAAAACATAACAGAGGAAATAAAAACGAGTTTTCCACCGAATAATCAACAAAATGTGGAAAACTCCGGAAGAGAAAAAATAGCATCGGTTTTTCCACGTTTTCAACATTTAGTTGTGGAAAAAGAAAAAGGCTGCCATATCTTGTATGAAAAAATTTTCAAATTTTTTTTTCGGGAAAACGCCGGTCGGGAAAACAGCGGTCCCGTGCATTTTTGCGCTTGACGGGGGATATTTTCTTCTATATAATAAGCACGTTCGCGTGAAAAACGATTCATTTTTTTGGAGGAACCGGTAATGAAGATGACATTTCAGCCTCACAGGCTGCAGAGAAAAAGAGTGCACGGATTTCGCTCAAGAATGAGCACGGCCGGCGGAAGAAAGGTACTTGCGGCGAGAAGAGCGAAGGGCAGAAAGAGATTATCCGCATAAGTAAGAGATGGAAATGAACGGGCCGCGATCCAGTTGCGGTCCGTCTGTTTTTCCTATGAAGCATCCCGAACCGTTGAGGAAAACCGAAGAGTTCAAGAGGGTCTACCATGCGGGCAGGTCCGTTGCGGACAGCCGGATCGTGCTCTATATGGCAGAGTCTGATGCGGGACGGCCCAGGCTCGGGATCAGTGTCAGCAAAAAGTACGGCAACAGCGTACAGAGACACCGCTTCAAGCGCAGGATCCGGGAGATCGTGAGACTTCGGGAAGAAAGCCTGGGAAACCGGGACATCGTCGTCATCGCCAGAAACGGCAGCGGGGAAGGCACCGGCGCGGAGCTGGCGGCCTCCTTTGACAGACTGGCAGCAAGACTCCTGACGGGGAAGAAGAGATGAAGCGGGTCATCCTGTCGCTCATCCGGGGATATCAGAGATATCTCTCCCCCATGAAGCGGACAAAATGCCCCTATATCCCCTCCTGTTCCGCCTACGGTGCGGAAGCGGTCCGGATACACGGTGCGTTTTTCGGCAGTCTCCTGGCATTGTGGCGGATCCTCAGGTGCAATCCGTTCTCATCGGGCGGGTTTGACCCGGTCCCGGCCGCACCTGCCTTTACAAGAAAGATCGTCTATCAGAACAGAAAGAGGAAATAATGGCCATTATTCTTACGCAGTATCAGGGAAAGATCCTCGGCCCCATCGCATGGGTGCTGGGCAAGGTAATGAACGCGATCTTCGAGATCCTGAACACCATCGGGATCCCCAATGTCGGTCTGTGCATCTTCATCTTCACGGTGATCATCTACATGTGCCTGATGCCGCTGACCATCAAGCAGCAGAAGTTCTCCAAGCTCTCGGCTAAGATGAATCCCGAGCTGCAGGCGATCCAGGCGAAATACAAGGGCAAGAACGACCAGAATTCCATGATGATGCAGCAGCAGGAGATCAAGGAACTCTATGCCAAGTACGGCGTCTCCTCGGCAGGCAGCTGTGTGCAGCTCCTGATCCAGATGCCGATCCTCTTCGCACTCTACCGCGTGATCAACGCGATCCCCGCCTATGTGACCCTTGTCAAAGACGAATACTTAAAGCTGGTGCCGCAGCTGCTCTCCACAAGCGGCACGTCGGAGTATCTTCAGAACCTGTCCGCCGCGCAGATGTATAAGAAGCAGTTTACGGATGCGGCCTTCTCTCTGGATTCTGCCAATGTCTTTGCGCAGAATACCTACATCGATGTGCTCAACAAAGCCACGACCGCTGACTGGAACGGTATGTCCGCGGCTTTCCCGTCTCTTTCGCAGCTCATTGACCAGACCCATGCGGCGATCCTTAAGATGAACACCTTTCTTTTCATCAATATCGGAGATACGCCTTCCTACACCATGCGGGAAGCCTGGACGACCAAGTCCTTCGGCCTCTTCATCGCGGCGATCATCGTCCCGTTCCTGGCGGCCTTTACGCAGTGGATCAATGTCAAGCTCATGCCCACGGCGCAGAATACGGCGAATGCCGATGCCAATGACCAGGCGGCGCAGATGCAGCAGTCCATGAAGATGATGAATACGATGATGCCGCTCATGAGCGCGTTTTTCTGCTACACGCTCCCTGCCGGCATGGGCCTCTACTGGATCTCCGGTTCCGTGATCCGCAGCATCCAGCAGATCTTCATCAACAAGCACATCGACAAGATGGACATCGATGCTCAGATCGCCAAAAACGAAGCAAAGTACAAGGAGAAACTGAAGAAGCGCGGCGAGATCACAGCCAATATGAACCAGTATGCCAATATGCGCACCCGCAATACCACGGATGCCTCGAAGTTTACCTCTTCCGTCACACAGGAGGAGAAGGAAGCCGCACTGGCCAAAGCACAGGAGATCTACACCAGCGGCCGGGCCGCGAAAGGATCACTCCTCGCCAAGGCGAATATGGTGCGGGAGTTCGACAACCGCGACGGCGGCAAAAACGATCAGAGAGGAACCTGATCCGGCAGGGAAATGCCTGCGCCGGATTGTAATACGAAGTCAGTAAAGGAGATCGATCATGGAAGACATGGAGTATCTGCAGTTTAGCGCCAAATCGGTGGAAGATGCGATCACGGAAGCCTGTGCACAGCTGATGGTCACCAGTGACGAGCTGGAGTACGAGGTCGTCAACGAAGGTTCTTCCGGGTTCCTGGGCATCGCGGTGAAACCTGCCGTCATCCGTGCGCGCAAAAAAGGCGCCGGCCCGGTCATCAAAGCGGACGAGGCGGAGCACGAGGATATGCCGGCAAAAGAAGCACCCCGCAGGGAGCGTCCCGCGCGTGCGCCGAGAGAAGAGAAGGCACCGGAAGCAGAAGAGCCGGCCGGCGAGCCCTCTGATGTGGACGGAGACGCGGTGATCGCCCGCGCGAAGAGCTTCTTAAATGATGTGTTCGCCGCCATGCAGCTGCCGGTCAATATGACCGCCACCTACAACAACGTCGGCGACATTCTTTCCATCGACCTGGAGGGGGATGACATGGGCGTACTGATCGGCAAGCGCGGACAGACGCTGGATTCCCTGCAGTATCTGGTTTCCCTCGTTGTGAACCGCAATGAGGAGGCCTACATCCATGTGAAGCTGGACACCGAGGATTACAGAGAGCGCCGCAAGGAGACGCTGGAGATCCTGGCCCGCAATATCGCATATAAGGTGCGCAAGAGCCGCAGCAGCATGTCCCTGGAACCCATGAATCCGTATGAGCGCAGGATCATCCACGCCGCTCTGCAGAATGACCGTTATGTCACGACGCACAGCGAAGGCGAAGATCCCTTCCGCCGGGTCGTGGTGACGTTAAAGTAAGGGATCGGCACAGTTTAACAGAAGCAGGCACGCACCCCGGGACGGTTATGTTTCCGGGGTGTTTTTTCAGACAGGGAAATGAGAGAACAGCAGGATACCATCGCAGCCGTAGCGACAGCTATGGCCCCGGCAGGGATCGGGATCATACGGATCAGCGGGAATGAGGCGGTCCATATCGTGGATCGTCTGTTTACCGATGCCCGCGGGGAGCATGTGCTGGCGTCGGCACCCGGCGGCTTTTTCCGGTACGGTCATATCTCGGATCCCCGGGGTCAGCGGCTGGATGAAGTGATGGCTGCGGTCTTCCGCGCGCCGCATTCCTATACCGGCGAAGATGTGGTGGAGCTGCAATGCCACGGCGGTCTCCTGCTGCTGACGCGCGTGCTGGAGGCAGTCCTCTCTGCCGGCGCAAGATGCGCCGGACCCGGCGAATTCACGAAGCGGGCTTTCCTGAACGGCCGGATCGACCTGACACAGGCGGAGGCGGTGATGGATGTCATTGCCGCGCAGAACGAAGCAGCCCTGCAGAATGCCGGCAGACAGCTGGGCGGTGTGCTGCGGGACAGGATCCGGACGCTGCGCGAGGACCTGCTGCATGAAAGCGCATTCATCGAGGCGGCGCTGGATGATCCGGAGAGTTACGAAGAAGAGCTCGCCGGATACAATGAGCGGCTGGTCGCTGTTGTCCGCGAGATATCTGATGCAATAGAGAGCATGATCTCCGGCGCGGAAGACGGGATCCGGCTGCGGAACGGTGTGCGCTGTGCCATCATCGGCCGGCCGAACGCGGGGAAGTCATCGCTGCTCAATCTGCTCACCGGGACGGAACGTTCCATCGTCACACCGCTGCCCGGTACCACAAGGGATACGGTGGAAGAGAGCGTCAATATCGCGGGGATCACACTGCATCTCATTGACACGGCGGGGATCCGGGGGAACGGAACAGATGCACCGGATGCCGTTGAACTGCTCGGGATCGGACGCGCGAGACAGGCGCTGGCGGAAGCGGAGCTGGTCCTGTTTGTTGCGGACACCGCTGTTCCGGTGACGGAGGAGGACCGGCAGCTGTACCGGGATGCAGCGGGGAAGCCCTGCATCGTCATCGCGAACAAGACGGATCTGACGGACGCGCAACTGTCGCCGGAGGATTTCCCGGGAGCGCGGATCGTCCGTCTGAGCGCCCGGACGGGAGAGGGCCTGGAGGAGTTGAAGGAAGCTGTTTCTACACTCCTTCTACACGCGGATCCGCTGCAGGCGGATGAGATAGTGATCGCAAGCGCCCGTCATAAGGCGCTGCTGCAGGAAGCGCAGGAAGCGCTGTCTCACCTGACGGAAACCATCGCCGCCGGACTATCCGAGGATTTCTACACCGTGGATCTCATGAACGCCTATGCATCGCTCGGCACGATCATCGGCGAGGAGGTCGGCGACGATCTGATCGATGCGGTGTTCTCGCAATTCTGTATGGGGAAGTGAAATGACAGGAACCGCAGGTTATACGGAAAATTACGATGTCATCGTCATCGGAGCCGGGCATGCCGGCTGCGAGGCGGCGCTTTCCTGTGCGCGGCTGGGTCTTTCAACGCTTGCCCTCACCATGAGTGTGGATCAGGTGGCGTTCATGCCCTGCAATCCGCACATCGGCGGTTCCTCCAAGGGACATCTGGTCCGCGAGATCGACGCGCTCGGCGGGGAGATGGGGAAGAATATCGACAAGACCTTTCTGCAGTCACGCATGCTCAATACCTCCAAGGGCCCGGCGGTCCATTCCCTGCGCGCGCAGGCGGACAAGCTGGCCTATTCCATGGAGATGCGGCGCGTCCTGGAGTCTCAGGAGCATCTGACACTCAAGCAGGCGGAGGTGACCGCGCTGCTGACGGAAGAGATGACAGACGGACGGCGCCGGGTCACGGGTGTCCGGCTCGATACGGGGATTTCTTTCGGTGCGCGGGCGGTCATCATCTGTACCGGCACATACGGACAATCGCGTTGTCTCTGCGGCGAAGCCATCTCGGAGACCGGACCGAACGGTTCTCAGCGATCGGTCCCGTTCACGGATTCCCTGCGTGAATTGGGCATCGCACTCCGGCGCTTCAAGACCGGGACACCGGCCCGCATGGACGGCCGGACCGTGGACTATTCCCGGATGAGCATGCAGCCCGGCGATGTGCCGGTCATCCCCTTTTCCTATTCCACGGATCCCGCGTCCGTGCAGAAGGAGCAGGTTCCCTGCTACCTCACCTACACCAATGAAGAAACGCACCGGATTTTGCGCGACAATCTGCACCGCTCGCCGCTCTATGCCGGTGTCATCGAGGGAGTCGGTCCCCGATACTGTCCTTCCATCGAGGATAAGGTGGTGAAATTCCCGGATCACGACAGACACCAGGTCTTCGTGGAACCGGAGGGGGCATACACCAATGAAGTCTACATCGACGGGATGAGCTCCTCCATGCCGGAGGACGTGCAGATCGCGATGTACCGTACCGTGCCGGGTCTGGAGCACGCGCGGATCGTGAAACACGCCTATGCGATCGAGTATGACTGTCTCTGTCCCGGTCAGCTGACACCGTTACTGGAGATCAGGAATGTAGAAGGACTCTATGCGGCCGGGCAGTTCAACGGTTCCAGCGGGTATGAAGAAGCCGCGGCACAGGGACTATACGCGGGTGTGAATGCGGCGATGAAGCTGCTTTGTAAGCCGCCGCTAACAATCGACCGCTCCGAGGGCTACATCGGTGTCCTCGTGGACGATCTCGTGATGCGGGAGAATGAGGAGCCGTACCGTATGATGACGTCGCGCGCGGAGTACCGGCTGCTGCTCCGGCAGGATAATGCAGATCTTCGTCTCAGGGAGAAGGGATACGAAGCGGGTCTCATCAGCGAAGAACAGATCCTGGCGCTCCGCGAGAAGATGCGCGCGATCGATGCGGAGAAGAAGCGGTTGTCCCGGGTAATGATCGGCGCAACACCGCAGGTACAGGCATTCATGGAGAAGCAGGGCAGTGCGCCGCTTAAGACCGGGATGTCGCTCGCGGAGCTGCTCACCAGGCCGGAGCTGTCCTACGAGCAGCTCGCACCCCTGGACCCGGACCGTCAGCCGCTTTCCGATGAGGTGATCCGGCAGGTCGAGATCGACCTGCGCTATGCCGGCTATATTGAGCGGCAGGAGCGGCAGGTGGCGCAGTTTAAGAAGGCGGAAGCGCGGCGGATCCCGGCGGATATCGATTACGACCTGGTGAAGTCGCTGCGGATCGAAGCGCGGCAGAAGCTCTCGAAGTACCGTCCGGAAAACATCGGTCAGGCATCCCGCCTCGCAGGGGTCACGCCGGCGGACATCGCTGTACTCATGGTGTATCTGGAATCCGGCAAACAGTAAGTATTTGCCGTCGGTGCGTCCTCCGGCATACAAGGAGTTGCGAATGCAGCAGGATATCATCCAGGAATTCATAAGGGAAACGGAAGAGATGGGGATCGCGGTCTCCGGGGAGCAGGCCGCGCAGTTTGACCGGTATGCCGATATGCTCGTTGACTGGAATGAACGGGTGAATCTCACACGGATCACGGAGCCGCAGGCGATCTGCAGAGGTCATTTTCTGGACAGCATCCAACCGGTACGGTTTACGGAACTGGCGGGCAGATCGCTCATTGATATCGGTACGGGGGCCGGGTTTCCGGGCATCCCGCTAAAGATCATGGTCCCGGAGCTGTCGCTGACGCTTCTGGATGCTTTGGAGAAACGGTGTGATTTCCTGCGGGCGGTCGTGTCGGAGCTGCGGCTCGACAGACCGGATGCACCGGTGAAGATCCTGCACGGGAGGGCGGAGGACTATGCATCCGCCGCGACTCCGGATTCCCTGCGCGGGCAGTTTGACCATGCGACGTCTCGTGCGGTGGCCAAACTCAATATTCTGTGCGAGTATGCGGTCCCGTTCCTGAAAACAGGCGGGCAGTTTATCGCATATAAACTGGATGACGGAGGGGAGGAGCTGGCGCAGGCCGCGCATGCGATGGAAGTTCTCGGCGCAGCTTGCGACCGGACGGAGACTTATTCCCTTCCGGATACGGAACCGGAAAGGGCACTGTATTTTATCAGAGCGGTATCTCCGACACCCGGCAAATATCCGCGACGAGCGGGCGTACCGGGAAAAAAGCCGTTGTAGATGAGAGAAGAGAATGCAGCGAGATCAGACGGTTAAATTGGCATACTCATCTATCAACTCGTTTTCCATATCGACATGATACTGTTCGTCTATAGCCAAAGTCTTAGATGGTTTATGGATAAAGAACTTAATACGATCCGGAAAATGGTTTTTTGAGTGTTTGAACAATTCTTCCAGCGAAGTAATTTCTCGTACGATCATTACCCACACCCCCCTCAACCATACCGAAATGATATCACACATGAAAATGGATTTGGAGACCATATGTTTCATGTGAAACAATCTCTTCTTCAAAACAAAATACACAATCTTATGTTTCACGTGAAACATAAAAATACTATATGTAGAATAACGTCGGAAATGTTTCACATGAAACAATGCAAATATCTTCATCGAATGTGGACATGCTTAGATCAATAGTTGAGAAAGAAAGAATAAATCGGTTGCACATCTCCAAAAAAAAGAATAGAATAATGAAACATCACAATTTTGAAAAAGGAGAAGCGTATGGGAAGAGCAATTGCGATCGCCAACCAGAAGGGCGGTGTCGGTAAGACAACCACCGCGATCAACCTGAGCGCCGCGCTCGCCGATCTCGGCAAGAAAGTGCTCGTGATCGACACGGACCCGCAGGGAAATACCACCTCGGGGTTCGGCGTGAAAAAGAACGAACTGGAATCCACCATCTATGAACTGATGCTCGGGAAGAAGTCTTTTGAAGAATGCATGATCCCGGGTGTGTATGAGAATCTGGATCTCCTGCCGGCCAATGTGAATCTCTCCGGAGCGGAGATCGATTTCATCGACATGGAAAACCAGCAGTATGTGCTCCGCGACAGGATCGCCGGGAACCGGGATCAGTATGATTTCATCATCATTGACTGTCCGCCGTCTCTGTCGATGCTCACGATCAATGCGTTGGCGGCGGCCGATTCCGTGCTGGTCACGGTGCAGTGCGAGTTCTACGCGCTGGACGGACTGGGCCAGCTCTTCCGTACCGTGAACCTGATCCGTTCCGGCATGCATCCGGATCTGGAACTCGATGGTCTTGTTTTCACGATGTATGACCAGCGGACCAAGCTCTCTTATGAAGTAGTGGAGAATGTGAAGGCACACGTGAAAGAACATATCTATAAGACGATCATCCCGCGCAATATCCGTCTGGCGGAAGCGCCCAGTTACGGACAGCCGATCAACACGTATGAACCGAAATCGGCCGGCGCTGAGGCCTATCGCCTGCTGGCGCAGGAAGTGATCGAGCGTAAGATCTGAACCGACAGATAACAGGAAGAGGAGAGGAAAGACATGGCGAAAAAGAGAGGTCTCGGGGCCGGCGTTGAGAATTTGATCCCGGCGGGAACGGGGATCGCGGCAAACCTGCCGGAAGGGCAGGTCGTGCAGCAGATCAATATCACGAAGATCGAACCCAACAAGGACCAGGCGCGAAAGAAATTCGACGAGGACGCACTGAGCGCTCTGGCTGAATCGATCAAACAGGAAGGTGTGATCGAACCCATCCTGGTCGTGGCCAGAGGCGATATGTACCATATCGTTGCCGGCGAGCGCAGATGGCGGGCGGCACACCTGGCCGGGATCCGCAAGATCCCCGCGATCGTGCTGGAAAACAAAACCGATCAGGAACTGGCGGTCATCAGCCTGCTGGAAAACCTGCAGAGGGAAGGCCTGAATGACATAGAAGAAGCCCAGGGTTATCAGCAGCTGATCGAGATGCATGCCATGACACAGGATGAAGTGGCAAAGAAACTGTCCAGGAGCCGTACGGCAGTGACGAACACGCTGCGGCTGCTGAAGCTTTCTCCGGAAGTCCAGCAGATGATCGTCGATGAGAAGCTGACTGCCGGACATGCCCGCACACTGATCCCGATCGAGGACCCGGCCGAACAGCTGCGCCTGGCCGAGCAGATCTTCGATGAAAACCTGAGCGTCCGCCAGGCCGAGAAGCTGGTCAAGAGCCTGAACAAGCCGAAAAAGCCCCGGAAGACCAAGATCAAAAACCACAATCTGGAGGCGGTCTATCAGAAGCTGGAGGTGGAACTGACCGAAGCTGTCGGCACCCGCGTACAGATCCTGAGTGACGGGGAAGGAAAAGGAAAACTGGAGATCGATTTCTACAACAATGACGACCTGGAGAAGATCGTCGACAGACTGAGGATGCAAGCGTGAAAGAACAAGCAATCGTATTGACCAGCACCATCGTTCTGCCCGGCAATCTGACGCTGGAGATCCTGGGACTTTTTGCCCTGCTGCTCATCCTTTCGATCGTTCTGCTCGTATTTGTCCTGAAGCAGAAGAAAGAGATCGCGGATCTTGACAGGCGTCTCAGGAAACTGACGCGGGGCAAGAACTCGCTCAGCCTCGAAACGGAGATCATCCATCTCTTCGAGGCGAATGATGTCCTGACCGAAGACGGCGCGGACCTCAAGAAGAAGATGGCCCGCCAGCAGAAGATGCTCGACACCTGTTTCCGCAAGATGGGCATGATCCGGTACGATGCCTTTCAGCAGATGGGCGGCAAGCTTTCCTTTGCGCTCGCGCTGCTGAATGAAGAGGAAAACGGACTTATCCTCAACTCCGTCCACAGTCCGGACGGCAATTATACTTACATTAAGGAAGTCCACGACGGAAAATGCGAGATGGATGTCGGTGTCGAGGAACAGCAGGCGCTGGACCGCGCACTGGCACAGGAATGACCGACCCGGTCAAAAGCCGCGGATAAACAGAGAACACCTGTCGATCAGATAAAGGAGGAAATAACATGTTAGACATCAGGTTCGTCAGAGAGAATCCCGACGCAGTCAAAGAGAACATCAAAAAGAAATTCCAGGACGAGAAGCTGCCGCTGGTAGATGAAGTCATCGCGCTCGATAAGGAGAGCCGCGAGACCCAGAAGGAAGCCGACGAGCTGCGCGCCAACCGGAATAAGGTCTCCAAGGAGATCGGCGCCCTCATGGCGCAGGGCAAAAAGGACGAAGCAGAGAAAGTCAAGGCGCAGGTCGCCGCGGACGGCGAGCGCATCAAGGAACTCGAGCAGAAACAGCGCGAGGTCGATGAGAAGCTGCGCGAGAAGATGCTCGTGATCCCGCAGATGATCGATGATTCCGTGCCGATCGGCAAGGACGATTCCTGCAATGTCGAACTCGAGCGTTTCGGCGAGCCCTTCGTCCCGGCATTTGAGATCCCGTATCACACGGATATCATGGAGCGCTTTAACGGCATCGACCTCGATGCGGCAAGACGTGTCGCGGGCAACGGCTTCTACTACCTGATGGGGGACATCGCGAGACTCCATTCCTCGATCCTCTCCTATGCGCGTGATTTCATGATCGGACGAGGCTTCACCTACGTGATCCCGCCTTACATGATCCATGCCGCCGTTGTTGAGGGCGTGATGAGCTTCCCCGAGATGGACGCGATGATGTACAAGATCGAGGGCGAAGACCTCTATCTCATCGGCACGAGCGAGCACTCGATGATCGGCAAATTCATTGACCAGCAGATCCCCGAGGAGGACCTGCCGCAGACGCTCACCAGCTATTCCCCCTGCTTCCGCAAGGAGAAAGGTGCCCACGGCGTGGAGGAGCGCGGCGTCTACCGTATCCACCAGTTCGAGAAGCAGGAGATGATCGTGGTCTGCAAGCCCGAGGATTCCATGATGTGGTATGACAGGCTCTGGCAGAACACCGTGGACTTCTTCCGCAGCATGGACATCCCGGTGCGCACGCTCGAGTGCTGCTCCGGTGATCTCGCGGATCTTAAGGTGAAGTCCTGCGATGTGGAGGCCTGGTCTCCGAGACAGAAGAAATACTTCGAAGTGGGCAGCTGCTCCAACCTGGGAGACGCGCAGGCCAGACGTCTGCGGATCCGGATCAAGGGCGAGAAGGGCAACTACCTCGCGCATACACTGAACAACACCTGCGTCGCGCCGCCGCGTATGCTCATCGCGTTCCTCGAGAACAACCTCAATGCGGACGGCTCGGTCAATATCCCCAAGGCTCTGCAGCCTTACATGGGCGGGCAGGAGATCTTAAAGCCCGCGAAGTAAGAAGCACCGGTTAACGGGAACAGACAAGGACAGAGGGAAACAGCGTGCACCAGTACTTACGGGCCATCGGCTTCTCTGAACTAAAGGGAAGAAATGCCCTACACAAGATCATCGGCGATGCCGTGCAAGATGCCGATCGCCGCGCCTACACCACGGGGGAGACCGCCGTGCCGGGCGTGGACGATCCGCTGCTTGCGCAGTTCGAACGCGACTTCGGCGCGGGCATCGGACTGGCCGTCTGCGGCGAGCTCGACGACGGCGACCATTTCATCTATGACTATTACTATCCCTACTTAAAAGGGAGCGGTGTGAGCACGGCCGAGGAGGTCACGGTCGAACGCCACGCGGCGCAGGATTCCTATGCGGGTGTCTGCGATGAACTGCGCGTGGGCGTGACCATGATCTTCTATCTGCAGAACAAGATCTCCTATCTCAAGGCCGCGCAGGGACAGCCGCTGCCGCCGGCGGGGACTTCGGTCTCCCTCTCGGCGCTCTCCCTCTCCGGCACCATCGTCATGCCGATCGCCAAGACGAACGAACAGAAAGAAGACATGCGTCGCCGCGCCGTCGGCCGCAACCAGGTCATCGCGGCGGCACGCGGCGGAGACGAGGACGCGATGGAGACGCTCTCCCTCTACGACATGGATATGTACACCGCGCTCTCCAAAAAGGCGCGCAAGGAGGACATCTACACCCTGGTGGACACCTGCTTCATGCCCTACGGCGTGGAGTGCGACCAGTACTCCGTCCTGGGCGAGATCGTGGATTTCCGCAGGACCACCAACTTCCTCTCGAGAGAACACGTCATCGTCATGCGGCTCGTCTGTAACGAGCTGCTCTTCGACGTGGCGATCAACGAAAAGGATCTCTACGGCGAGCCGGCGATCGGCCGCCGCTTCAAGGGCAACATCTGGATGCAGGGCTTCCTCAATTTCCCGACGGAACCCTCCGTCATCGACATTTCCCTGTGACCATGAAACAGGAACTCACGACCCTCTGCTACGCGGAATCGGCGGGACATCTCCTCATGCTCCACCGCGTGAAAAAGGAGCATGACATCAACAAAGACAAATGGATCGGCGTCGGCGGCCACCTCGAATGGGGCGAAAGCCCGGAGGAAGGGATCCGGCGGGAGCTTGCGGAAGAGACCGGCATGCAGGCCGGTACGCTTACCATGCGCGGCGTTCTCACCTTTGTCTACGGAGAGATCACCGAGATCATCTTCCTGTTCATGGCGCACGACCTGACAGACGCGGACGGGCGCGCCGTTACCGTCGATACGCCGCTCCCCGCCTGCGATGAAGGTGAGCTGGCCTGGGTGGAATGGGACCGCGTGAACGATCTCCCCATCTGGGAGGGAGACCGCGCGTTTCTGAAGCTCCTGCGCGCGGGTGCGCCGTTCTTCTCCATGAAACTGATCTACGACGACGACGGGAACCTCCTGGAAACCCGTGTGGAAAGCGGCTCTCCGGATCTCTGAAATTTCTTCACGAAAATACTTGACAACCCGATTCAATGTGATATCATATTGATATCACGAAGATGCGACGCGGCATAGGGCCGTGTCTGATCCGTGAAAAGGAGCGGAATCATGAAAGAAAAAGTATTGAATAAAGGCAGCAACGGATTTGGTATGATGATCCTCTGGATCGTCCTGTATCTCGCGGCGATCCCGCTGCTGATCATCGGAGTGAATACAACGCCCCTCCTCTTTATCGCGGCACTCCTCTGGCTCTGCCTCGGCTGGATCCCCTTCCTGGGACTCAAGGTCCTGGGCCCGCAGGAGGCGCTGGTGCTCACGCTCTTTGGCAATTATGTGGGAACCCTCAAGGACGCGGGCTTCTACTGGGTGAATCCCTTCTGCGTAGGGGTGAATCCCGCCGCTTCGACCCAGCTGGGACAGAGCGGAGACGTGCAGGCCAAGACCGGCCCGTTAGTCATCTCCTCCTCCGGGTCCACGGAGATCAAGGTCACGGGCAAGAAGATCTCATTAAAGATCATGACCCTCAACAACGCCAAGCAAAAGGTCAATGACGTCCTGGGCAATCCCGTGGAGATCGGCGTCGCGGTCATGTGGCGCGTGGTGGATACCGCAGCGGCGGTCTTTACCGTGGACAACTACAAGGAATATCTCTCCCTGCAGTCCGACGCGGCGGTCCGCAATATCGTGAAGCTCTATCCTTATGACATCGCGCAGAATGTGGACACCACCGGCGACGGCCAGGCGGACGACGGGAGCCTGAGAGGCTCCACCGAGACCGTGGCCCGCAGGATCAAGGAGGAGATCCAGTCCAAGGTCGAAGCG
>JAFXTJ010000072.1 GCA_017535945.1 Lachnospiraceae bacterium | reverse complement strand
GTCCGTCTATGATTTTGACCTGACGCAGGATACCTTCAGCGATGTGAAAGCCGCCAACGCCCGCGTGGTCGGGCTGATCGGCGAGAACCGCTCCAACGGGCAGCAGACGCTGATCGATGTCATGAAGCAGATGGTTTCCCCTGAGTCGCTGTCGTCGGTGCTTGATTTCGTTGATTTCAGCACCCTGCAGGGCAGGCTCTCCGTGACGGATACGATCACAATGGAGTATCAGAGTTCCGACGGACACCACCGCAGAGCGCGTTTCATCGCATCGGAGCGTTCCCCGGCGGGACGGCTCCTGCATGTGTTGTGGCTGGTTGAGGAGATCGACTGAGAAAAGAGATCAGTCCGACGCGATCCCGCAGATGATGTCCACGCAGGTATCGACCCCCAGCGAGGAACTCTTCAGACACAGATCGTAATGCGCGGCATTGCCGAATTTTGTGTGGGTATAATAGCTGCAGTATTTCCTGCGGGTGCGGTCCACATCGCGCATCCGCTCGCGGATCTTATCGTCGGGTACCCCCGGCATCTTCTCCCGGAGATTGTTCAGCTTGAAATAGTCGCTCGCCGCGACGAAGACATGCAGGGAATAGTCGTATTCCTTCAGGATGACATTGGCATTACGGCCGACGATCACGCAGTTGCCCGACTCGGCGGCTTTTCTGATCGCGACGCGCTGTGCCTCAAAGAGCCGCACATCGAGCGGCTTGTTATAGAAATCAAACAGGCTCTGGCCGAAGCCGAAATTGTGCGGCACCTTCTCATCGAAGATGCGGAAATCACGCGGGGTCAGGCTCGAAGACTCCACCGCCGAGCGGATGATCACGTCCTTATCCATGTAGTAATAGCCCAGCCTCTCCGCTACCGCTCTGCCGATCTGGCTGCCGCCGGCGCCGAATTCACGGCTGATCGTGATGATCTTCTTCATGATCCCCTCTCCTTACAGCACCTTATTCAGGAAATCGATGGTCCGGGGCTCTGACGGATGCAGCAGCACCTCCTCGGGCGTCCCTTCCTCGACGATATAGCCGCCGTCCATGAAGACGACGCGGTCCGCCACTTCCCTGGCAAAGCCCATCTCATGCGTGACGACGACCATCGTCATGCCGTCCGCCGCGAGATCCTTCATGACCTGCAGCACCTCTCCCACCATTTCGGGATCCAGTGCGGAGGTCGGCTCATCAAAGAGCATGATCTTGGGCTGCATGCACAGGGCTCTTGCGATCGCCACGCGCTGCTTCTGTCCGCCGGAGAGCTGGTGCGGGTAGCTGCCCGCCTTGTCGGCCAGGCCGACGCGCTCCAGAAGTTTCCCGGCGCGGTCCGCGGCTTCCGGCTTGGAGCACTTGGAGAGCTGTACCGGCGCCAGTGTCATATTGTCCAGCACATTCAGATTGTTGAAGAGATTGAAGTGCTGGAAGACCATGCCGATGTTCTCGCGCACCTTATTGAGGTTGACTCCGCGCGCGTTGATATCAGTTCCGTCGATCTCCACCACGCCGGAATCTGCGTTTTCCAGACGGTTCAGGCAGCGCAGAAAGGTCGATTTGCCGGAGCCGGAGGGTCCGATCACGACGACGACCTCGCCTTCGTGCACTTCCATCGAGATGCTCTTCAGCACCTCGAGGTCGCCAAAGGTCTTCTTCAGGTCGCGCACACGGATCCGCACTTCGCCCGTGCCGGCCTTGTTTTCCTGTTTCGTGTTATCGGTCGACATTGAGCCTCCTTTCCATCCTCTTGGCGCTCCTGGAGAGGATCGTGATGACGATCAGATACATCACGCCGACGATCGCCCAGGTCTGGAATGACATAAAGGTGTTGGCCTGTACATTCTTCGCCGTATTGACGAGTTCCGGGAAGCCGATGACCGACAGGATGGAGGTATCCTTGAGGGTGATGATGAACTGGTTGATGATGCTCGGGATCATCGTGCGGATGGCCTGCGGCAGGATGATGCGCCGCATGGCCATGGCGTAGGTGAGCCCGAGTGACCGTGCGGCCTCCATCTGTCCGATATCCACCGACTGGATGCCCGCCCGGATGATCTCGGACATGTAGGCGCCGCAGTTGAGTGCGAGGCAGATCGTGCCCGCCTGCAGCGCCGTCAATGTCACCGAGAAACCGCCGATGATCGTGTTAAAGAGATACGGCACACCGAAATAGACAAAGAATGCCAGTACGATCATCGGCACGCCGCGGATCGCGTCCACAAAGACCTGTGCGATGATATTGCAGGGTCTGTTGTGCACCACGCTCATGATCCCGAAGATCAGACCGATGATGCAGGCAAAGAACAGGCCCAGCAGAGCCAGCAGCAGGGTCCGCCCCATTGCGACCAGGAGCAGCCCGCCGTAATCCGTGATGATCCGCAGCATAGATCGTTATCCTTTCTTATCCGAGATACTTCGCGAGGATCTCGTCATACTTGCCGTTGGCCTTGATGTTCTTCAGACCCTGGTTGAACATGTTGAGCAGTTCCTTGCTGTTGTCGCTGAAGATCGCGAAGCCGTATGCCGCGGGCTCGTTGCCGGTGCCGTCCACGAGCTTCATCGCGAGACCGCCGTCCTTGATGTTCGCTGCCATGATCGGCGTGTCATCAAAGCAGGCCGCCACCTGGCCGCCCACGACCGCCTGATACATGGTCGGGGAATCCTCGAAATAGGTCACCGTGAAGTCATACTGCCCGGAAAGCTCCTCCGCGTAGGAAGCGCTCATCGTGCCGGTCTTGACCGCCACGGACTGCCCGGCGAGATCAGTGAATCCCGTGATGCCGGAATCCGAAGCCACCGCCATGCACTGGTTCGCATCATAGTAACCGTCGGAGAACTGCCATCCGGACTGCTTGCGCTCCTCGGTGATGGAGGCGCCCGCGATCATGCCGTCCGCCTGACCGGCCTGGCAGGCCGCGATCGAAGCATCCCAGCCGAGGGACTGCAGCTCATAGGTGAAACCCTGATCCTCCGCGACCGCCGCCAGGATGTCCACGTCGATCCCGACGAAGTTGCCGCTCGCATCCGTGTACTCAAAGGGCTTGAAGGAAGTGTCCGTCGCCACGATCCACTTCTTGCCGCCCGCGTTGCCCGCCGCGCTTCCGCAGCCGGCAATCCCAAGTACCATTGCCGCGGCCAGTACTACTGCCAATACTCTCTTCTTCATAACCGTCCTCCTCTCAAAGACAGATCAACATAACGGGATATATTATATCAAGAAAACGGGTATTTTCCAAATGTTTTTATCCGGAACTGTATTTATCTTGGTTTTGTTATATTTATGTCTCTGTATTTGTCTTTGTATTTGTCTTTGT
>JAFXTJ010000071.1 GCA_017535945.1 Lachnospiraceae bacterium | reverse complement strand
TTCGCCGCCATCACGGCGATGACATAGAAAATGAACCAGGTGAAGTAGCTGGAGACCAGCGCCGCGGAACGTGCGTCGGAGGCATTTTCGGGGAGTCGGAACAGCGTGAGGGAGTGCAGCAGGATAAAGCCCGCGATCCCGATGACGAGGAGAACGGCGTCCAGCAGTGCGAGGATCCGCCAGGTGGCTTTGAATTCATGTGCGATCAGTTTTACCAGCATCGGTACACCTCCCGGAACAGCTCGTCCACGCTCTTTCCTTCCCGTTGTCTGATATTGTCGGTGGAATCATAGAGGGCCACGCGTCCCTGCTGCAGGAACAGCGCCTCCTGCAGGATATCCTGCACATCCGCGA
Organism: Lachnospiraceae bacterium; assembly: GCA_017535945.1. Taxonomy (GTDB): domain Bacteria; phylum Bacillota; class Clostridia; order Lachnospirales; family Lachnospiraceae; genus Butyrivibrio. The sequence continues at coordinate 15,038 of JAFXTJ010000071.1, read as the reverse complement.
TCAGATGGGTCGAGATGAGCACCGTTGCGCCCGGATCGCAGTTGGTGAGGATCGTATGCAGGATGAAGTCTCTGGCGGCGGGATCGACACCCGCAATGGGTTCGTCCAGCAGATAAAGCCTGGCATGGCGGCTCATGACGAGGATCAGCTGCACCTTTTCTTTGGTCCCTTTGCTCAGCGTCTTCATCTTGCAGCCGGGATTGATCGAGAGGCCGGTGAGCAGCCGGTAGGCCTTGGGCTTGTCAAAATCGGTGTAGAAATCCGCAAAATACTCTATCGCCTCATTCACCGTCATGCCGTCGCTCAGGTAAGTCCTGTCCGGCAGATATGAGGTGATGGCCTTGGTGGCGGGCCCCACCGGCATGCCGTCCACGAAGATCGAGCCGGAGGTCGGCGTGAGCAGGCCGCAGATCATCTTGATGAGCGTCGTCTTGCCGCTGCCGTTGGGACCGAGCAGACCGATGATCCGGCCGGCGTTGAGATTGAGATTGATGTTGTCGATGGCGGGCAGGGCATGGTTATAGGATTTGGTCAGCCCGCGAAAGGACAGAATATCATTCATGCTTTATCCTCCTGTGGCGGTGCGGGAAACAGTATCGCCGCCGCAGGTATTATTATATCACAAGTGAGACGGGTGGGAGAGCCGATATGGAAGAATACGCGAGAAAGCAGGCAACGGGAACACTGGCGGAGGCTTTATCCGGATCGGCGCCGGAACAGCCGCTTGAGATCTGTCTGGAACCGCGCGTCTACGAGGAAAAGGTCCTCGTCAGGCACAGGGATCTCATCCTGTCCGGGGCCGGTGAAAAAACAGTGCTCCTGTGGCATGACGGCGCGGCCGCGATGATGGAGGACGGGTTCCGGCGGGGGACCTTTCGCAGTTACACGGCTTTTTTCATCGGGGAGCGGCTCGTGCTCCGGGATCTGACGATCCGCAACGATGCCGGAGACGGGCGCGCCGCGGGTCAGGCAGTGGCGGCGGCGATAGACTGCGCGTCGGTCTATGCCGAGAACTGTGTGTTTGATTCCTGTCAGGATACGCTTTTTCTCGCGCCGCTGCCGGATGAGGAACGTCAGCCGCGCGGATTTGAGGGACCGACGGAACACACGGAAAGGAGAAGAACGAAGCAGTATTTCCGGCATTGCCGCATCATCGGCGATGTGGATTTTGTTTTCGGCGGAGCGGACGCTGTTTTTGAGGAATGCGAGATCGTCTGCAGAAACCGCGGCGAGCAGGTGAACGGTTATATTGCGGCACCCTCGGGACGCGGAAGCGACACGGGTTTTCTGTTTCTCCGGTGCAGGATCACGGCGGAGGAGGGAACGGCGCCGGGTTCGTATTATCTCGGGCGCCCCTGGAGACCGGAGGGACGGGCGGCATATATTGACTGTATCTGTGACGGGCATATCTCACCCGCGCGGTTTTCGGGATGGCGGGAGAGAGGTGTGATCGAAGAAGAAGCGGCCTTTGCCGAATGCGAGACGAGACGGCCGGACGGTGCGCCGGCAGATCTGAACGGAAAAAACCCGCGGGTCACCGTGCCGGATGCCCGCGGGAGAGAAGAACTGTTAAGAAGGGCGGCAGAGATCTACTTCGCGGTGAGCAGTTCCGTATAGGCAAGGAGCAGAGGGGCGACGCCCTTGGCGTCATTCTCCACGACGGGTTCGCTGAAGTAGTAATCCAGTGAACCGTCCCGGTGCTGTTTGCCGCCGAGACCGGCGACCAGGCAGATACCGCCCAGCTGCAGGGAACCGTCTTCCTTTTTGCCGAGATATCGCTCCGTGGTGCCGTAGAAGGCTTTTTCCGCGATTTCGTGATAGCGGGCGGGCAGGAAGCCCAGACGGATGGCGCGTAAGATCCCCGCCGCGATCAGCGCCGTGCCGGAGGTTTCGCGGTAATTGCGGGGATCCTCCGGTCTGTCCACCACCTGCAGGAACATGCCGTCCTCCTGCTGATAGGGCAGCAGCGCACCTGCCAGATCCTCCAGCATCCCCTGCAGATAGCGGCGTTCATAGTACATGGATTCATCGGTGGCTGCAGCGGTATCCACCAGAGCCAGCGTAAACCAGCCGATCGCCCGCAGCCAGAAATTTCTGCTCCGGCCGGTTTCGGGATCCGACCAGTACATCTGTCTGCTGTCATCATAACCGTGGTAGTAGAGACCGGTCTTTTCGTCTTTCAGGAACCGTTCCACATTGACGAACTGGCGGAAACTGTCCTGACAGCCCTGCATGCCGTTGAAGCGGGTTTCGTATTCCATGTAGAAGGGCTGAGCCATATAGAGACCGTCCAGCCACACCTGATGCGGGTAGATGCCCTTGTGCCAGAAATTGCCGTCCGGGATGCGAGGCATGGTATCCAGCTGGGACCGCACCAGATCCATGGCTTTTCTGTATTTTTCCTTGCCGGTGAGATCGTACAGACGGAAGAGATTCTTGGCCGGATTGATGTTGTCGAGATTGTATTCTTCCGTGGAATAGGTGCGGATACTGCCGTCCTCCTCGACGAAGCCCGAGACGAAGCGGTCGGCGAAATCCAGATAACGGTCCTCGCCGGTGATCCCGTACAGAGTCAGGATCGCGTTGATCATGCAGCCGTCGATATAGTTCCATTTATTGGGGACACCGTTCCGGATCCGTTCGATATTCCACATGGGATGTTCGGAATCCGAATGAGAGAGGAGTTCATCGATGTATTCCCGCAAGAGAGCGTCGGTTTCCTGTCTGTTCATGGGCTTGTCCGCCTTTCCCAAAGTCTGATGTACGGATTAAGTGTATTTTATCACAGGAATATGGTAAAATAATAGCGTTCGGTCATATAAAAACATACGTTATTGAATGATCAGAGACGGAGTAATATCATGGGATTTCTGGACCGGTTTCGCCCGGATAGAAAAAAAGAAGATTCTCTCGAGGCGCAGCGCAAACGGGAGGAGGAAGAGAAGAGGGAACTCACGGAGAAACAGCGCAGGGAGCACGAAAAGCTCGCCTGGCCGCAGATCAGGCCGCTCTCTCCCGTGCGCGTCAAGGATGACCGCGGCAATGAGCGTGTGGCGGCCCCGCTTCAGGATTCCGTTCCGCCGAACCGGAAGGATGAGATCGGGCCGCTGATCTACGAGCCTGCGATGAACGCCGAGGCGATCCGTTTTCTGTCGGTGCAGGAGCTGATCTTTCTGCTGACCGCTATGGAGGCTTTTCACCGGGAGGCGCCGCTGCATGATTTTGAAGAGAACCGCCGGATCGTCTACAATGAGATCTTAAACCGGGTACGGAATGCCGGACGTCTCTATGTGCTCATCGATCTGACAACGGGATATCCTTTTCTGGAGCACGGGTACGCGCTCATCTATTCCGAGGAGGAATACGCGCATGCGGCCGCAAATGTATACGCGGCACAGTTCCGCAGGCTTCTCGTGCAGTGCGCCGGTGCGGAGGGAGGTCCCACGCCCGCGGGCCTTTTTGAAATGCTCTACTATATGGGTGCGGAACGGATGCTGCTGGACAACGGATACTACGGTGTCCGCATCGAGCGTTCCCAGATCATGGCTCCGCCGAATGTGACAGGCACGGAGAAACTGCCGCCGCTCAATCCGCCGCTGAATTACGCGCTCTGTGATTTTCTGTCGGAGGTGCGCTGGCCGGTGAAATATGAGAAGCGCGATGCGATCCTCAGGGAGAAGGAGGCGAAGATGTGGTCTCTGATCCGGAGTTCTCATTTCATCGTGCCGATGCAGCAGGAGAGTCCCGTTGAACTGGTGGGGGACAAACTGAAGCTGGGAAAGGATACCAAGCTGCGCTTTCCCATGGTGACGGGGCCTGACGGCAAGACCTACCTGCCGGTGTTCACCGACGGCCCGGAATTCTCCGGAAAATATGCCAAGGAGGGCTGGAACGGCGCAGCCTTTTTATGGAAGGATGTCCTGTCCCTGATCACGGAACGGGACGGACTGATCGTCAATCCCATGACGCATAAGGCGGTACTGTCCAAGGAACGGATCGCGCAGATGGAGACGGCTGCCGCCCTGCAGAGCGGCGGACTGAAACACGACTGACAAGGCCGCGGCAGACTGACCGTTTTCCTTCAGACCTGCCAGCCTCCGTCAAGAGCGATGATCTGCCCTGTGAGATAAGACGGCGCGGCCAGAAGCGCCAGTACGGTTTCTGCCACATCCTGCGTGGTTCCGAAGCGTCCCGCGGGGATCTCTTCTTTCAGTATTTCCAGTTCCTCTTCCGATAAATGTTCCCGGTTCATATCGGTATCGATGACGCCGCAGGCGATCGCATTCACGGGGATCCCGGAAGGGGCCAGTTCTTTGGCAAGGGACCGGGTGAGTGCGTCCAGACCGCCCTTGGCGGCACTGTAGGCAGTCTCCATCGCGGCTCCGCGGCTTCCCCATACAGATGAGATATTGATGATCCGGGCAGCTTCGCTTTGCAGGAGGAGCGGGACCGCGTATTTCAGGATGTGGAAGGGCCCTGTCAGATCGGTCGCCAGGATATCGTTCAGATCGGTCTCCGGAAGTTCCTGCAGCAGGCCGAACCGCGAGATGCCGGCATTGTTGATGACGATGTCCAGAGAGGAGAGCCCGGACAGAGCCGTTCTGCAGGCTTCGGGATCCGCCACGTCAAATACGAGAGGAACGCAGGGGATCTCATAGCGATCTTCCAGCGAGGCGGCAAACCGCTGCAGTTCTTCCGCGCTTGAGCGGCAGGTGACGGTCAGCCGCGCTCCCGCCGCGGCCAGGCTCTCCGCCACTGCGCGTCCGATCCCGCGCGAAGCACCGGTGATGAGGACGGATTTGCTTTTCAGGTCGGATTGTTTCATAATAGTATAATAGCATATTATTCGGCAGGGAGGACATTTTTATGTATGATACAGTGATCATCGGTGCGGGACCCGCCGGCATGGCTGCAGCGATCTATGCGATGCGTGCCGGTCTGAATCTCGCACTTATCGAGAAGAATCCGGTCAGCGGCGGACAGGTGCTGAACACCTGGGAGGTGGACAACTATCCGGGACTGCCGGGGATCAACGGTTTTGATCTCGGCATGAAATTCAAGGAACATGTGGACCGGCTTGCGGCCCCCTGCATCGATGATGAGGTGACGGGGATCGCGAGAGAGGAGACGGCGGATGCGGCTGTCTACAGGATCCGGCTCGCGGAGGGCGGAGAGCTCGTCAGCCGTACGGTGATCCTGGCAGCAGGTGCTTCCCACGCCAGACTCGGTGTCCCCGGGGAGGAGGCACTGACCGGTAAGGGCGTCTCCTACTGTGCCACCTGCGACGGCAACTTTTTCCGCGGCCGTGAGGCGGCGGTGATCGGCGGCGGAGATGTGGCGGTGGAGGATGCCATCTATCTCTCGCGGATCTGCTCCCGTGTCACACTGATCCACAGACGGGATGCACTCAGAGCCACCAAAGTACTGCAGGAGGAACTGTTCGGGATCTCCAATATCACGGTACGCTGGAACACTGTGGTGAAAGAGATACAGGGGACGGACCGGGTGACCGGATTAACCTTGGAAGATACCGTAACCGGTGCGCGGGAGACGCTGGCCGTGGACGCAGCATTTGTGGCGGTCGGGATCCTGCCGGATACGGGACTGGCAGCAGGACTGGTGGAGACCGACGCGGGCGGGTATATCCCGGCCGGGGAAGACGGTGCCACTGCTCTTCCGGGCTTTTTTGTCGCCGGCGATGCGAGGAAGAAAAGGCTCCGGCAGATCGTGACGGCCGTGGCGGACGGGGCCAACGCCGCAACGGCGGTACAGGATTATCTCATGCGGCTGAAAAAGTGAATTTCATAGTTTTTTCATAAACCGCTATTGACAAAAAGTGCCTCTGCGGCGTATATTTGTAATCGTCTGAAACATTTGTAACATTTCCGTAACATATGAAGAGAGGGACGAGAAGAAAACTGCATACGACCGCCGCCTGCATGTTGGCCGCCGCGCTGTTCATGAACAGCGGCGTGCCTGTTTTTGCGTCTACGGATAAGGTCACCTCGGTCCTTCCTTCCGCGGGAGCGAATTTTGCCGTCTCCAGCGGACAGGTCTCTCTTTCCACACTGCAGGGTACGGAGGGGATGAATGCCGCGGCGATGGCTCAGTTCGCCACGACGCTTCCCGAGGGGACGGAGCTCAAGAATATCACGGATGCTCCGGTGCCCAAGGCATCCCGTGTGGGTGATGCGATCTTAAAGGATATCCAGTCCGCCACGGGAGCCAAGACGCTGTCCGATGTGGCTCCGCAGTTCAAGGATTCCGATTCCGGCATGAGCAGCAAAGAGGAGGATGAAGCACTCTTCCGTACGCTCGTCATCGCGGATGTCAACAGCAACAGTTATGTCAATGTCCGCAGCGGCCCCGGAGAAGACAATTCCGTTATCGGTAAGCTCTATGATAATTCCGTCGGTACCTATGTAAGTGAGGAGAACGGCTGGTACAAGATCCAGTCCGGATCCGTGACGGGTTATGTTAAGGGAGAGTATTGTGTGACCGGCGAAGCGGCCGTTGAGATGGCCCGTCAGGTCGGTACCCGTATCGCGACGGTGACCACGACCACCCTTAAGGTGCGCAAGGATCCCAGTCTCGACGCCGAAGTGCTGGGTCTGGTGCCCATCGATGATCAGCTCGTCGTCCACGAGGAGCTGGATGGCTGGGTCAAGGTCGACGTCGAAGAAGGTGAAGGCTATGTCTCTCTGGATTACGTGAAACTCTCCACGGAGTTTGTCAAGGCGGAGTCCAAGGAGGAAGAGGAAGCACGTCTGGCCAAGGAGCGTGCGGCGAGAGCGGCAGCCAATGCGGCGGCCAAGAAGGGGACCAAGGGTTCCAGCAACGGCAAGATTAAGAGCGCCATCGCCTACACGACGGAATCCAGTTCCATCGGACAGGCAGTCGCGAGATTCGCCCAGCAGTTTGTCGGCAATCCTTATGTATACGGCGGTACGAGCCTGACAAACGGCGCCGACTGCTCCGGATTCGTCATGAGTGTCTACTCCAACTTCGGTGTGAAGCTGCCGCATTCGTCAGCGGCCGACAGGACGCAGGGCGCGGCGGTCGACGGACTCGCAAACGCGCAGCCGGGCGACATCGTGTGCTACTCCGGTCACGTGGCCATCTACATCGGCGGAGGCAAGATCGTGCATGCTTCCACCTCCAAGACGGGCATCATCATCTCGGATGTGGGCTACAGAGCGCCGCTGGCGATCCGCAGGATCTTCTGATACAGACGATCGGTCCGTGTGTGAACAAGCCCTTCGGCAGATTTGTCGAAGGGCTTTCAATATGGTATAATGCTCTTATCGGGTTGCTGTTTACAGACCGCCCGTGACCGCTCAGGGTCATGCGGCGACAGATCAAACAGAAAGCGAGGCGTCAATATGCAGTTTATCATCACGGGCAGGAATATCGACATCACTCCTGGTCTCAGGAGCGCGGTGGAGGACAAGATCGGCAGGCTGGAGAAATACTTCACGCCGGATACCGTCGTCAATGTGACGCTCACCGTGGATAAGGAACGTCATAAGATCGAGATCACCATTCCCGTTAAGGGCAGCATCATCCGTTCGGAGCAGGTATCCAACGACATGTATGTCTCCATCGATCTCGCACAGGAGATCATCGAGAGACAGCTCAAGAAGTATAAGAGCAAGCTCATCGACAAGCATCAGCAGGCGGCCACCAGCTTCAAGAAGGAGTATATTGACAATGATTTCTTCGAGGAAGAGGAGATCCGGATCGAGCGTGTCAAGAAATTTGACATCAAGCCCATGTATGCCGAAGATGCGGCTGTGCAGATGGAACTGCTCGGGCATAGTTTCTACATCTTTGTGAATGCGGAGACCGGTGAGACGAATGTGATCTACAAGAGAAAAGGCAACAGCTACGGATTGATCGAACCTGAAAAATAGGAACGGTCGCCGGATATCAGATCATCGTTTATGCCGCGGGAAGATCCTCCCGCGGCATTTTTATCGTGAGCATACGCCAGGCAAAGAATACGGCGGGGAAGAAGGTGCAGACATAGGCGAGCGGCTGCGCTTCCTGGATACCGGCGAGACCGCGCAGCGACGAGAGGATGAGGAGCAGGGGGATGAAGAAGATCCCGCTCCTGAGAGAGGAGAGGATCGACGCTGCCAGTTTCTGACCGGTGCTCTGCAGGAGCATCTCGGTGATCATGGTCGCGGGCAGGAACAGCAGGGAGGCACATTGCAGCCGCAGCGCTCTGGTGCCGATGGCGATGACGGCCGGATCGTTGCGGAAGATCCCGATGACACGGTCGGAAAAGACGGAAACGATGATCAGAGTTCCGATCATGAGGAATTCCGAGAACACCAGCGTGAAACGATATGCCTTGCGGACTCTTGTATATCTGCCGGCGCCGTAATTGAACGCGCTGACCGGCTGGAAGCCCTGACCGATCCCCAGCGCCATCGAGAAGACGAAGAAGCTCACACGGGAAACGATGCTCATGGCGGCGATCGCCTCATCACCGTAGGGCTGCGATCTCCAGTTGAGGATGATGGTGGCGATGCTTCCCAGACTCTGCCGCAGCATGCTGGGGAGTCCGGTGGCGCAGATATTGCCGATGGCGGCCGGCGAGAACAGGATGTTGCGCACGGAGAGTCTGGTGGTCGTCCGTCCCGTGAGGAACATGGAGAGCAGGATCGAGAAGCTTGTGATCTGGGAGAGGCAGGTGGAAAGCCCCGCACCCGCGATCCCCATCCTCAGGGCGAACATAAACAGCGGATCGCCGGCGATATTGAGGATACCCCCGGCGGTCAGACCGATCATGCCGAGCATGGCTTTCCCCTCGTAGCGCAGGATGTTGTTCAGAGTAAAACTCGCTGTAGCAAAAGGTGCCGAGATCAGCAGGTAGGAGAGATAGATCCGTGCTTCGGGAGCGATCGTCGGCGTGCTCCCGAGAAAAGTGATGAGCGGATCGATAAAGCAGGCGGAGAGGACGGCGAGGATACATCCCAGTGTGAGGGAGCCAAAGAAAGCAGTGGAAGCGGTGTGACTCGCTCCGTCCGGATCTTTGGCACCCAGCTGTCTGGAGAGGATGCTGCCTCCCCCCTGTCCGAACATGAAGCCTACAGCCTGCAGCACGGCCATATGACCGAAGACAACACCCACCGCTGCGGCGGATGCCGTGCCGAGCCGTCCCACAAAGGCATTGTCCACCAGATTGTAGAGATTGGTCACAAGCATCGAGATCACCGTGGGAACCGCCAGGATACAGATCAGGCGGCGCACGGGGGTCTCGGTCATTTTTTTATACTGGGTCACCTGGGAATTGTTCATACGCAGTATTCTACCATATAAATCGTATTGTCCAGTATAAATAACGCATGATATTATATTGTGGCAGGATCGTCCTGTCTGTCTTGAAGCATCGGCAGCCCCGTGCTATGATGGTTGTCGTGAATGCAACAGTGTGGAAGAAACGATCTCTGTGGATCCTTCCGGTTTTCGGGATCCTGCTGGCCGGCGTGCTGCCGGCTTTTTTCCATGAGATGGCTTCTGTGCGGCTGTCGGAATGTATCGGCTCGCGCGGGGAGATCGAGGCATTGCGTACGGACAGAACGGAGCAGGCCGGACTCGCGGACGGGCTTTTTTTTGACGGACAGCAGCTGATCAGGGATGAGGAAACGGGCATCTGGTATTACTCTCTTACGCAGGGCAGTGCAAAAGCGTACGATCCCGTCGTACGCGTTTCCTCCGGTGACGGAAAAGTACGTCTCCTGATGACCGGAGGGATCCCTGATCAGGAGGAGATCCGGGAGAATGAGTCCCGGGAATTATTCTTCTATGATAATGCGCATTATGAGACGGCAAGCCTGATCTGCACCACGCTGCCGCTGATGCGGATCACATGTGACGGGGAGATCTCGCCGGACAGGGAAGTCGTCAGCGATGTGCATGTCACATTGTATGATAACCGTTCCGGGGCCGCGGACCGTTTGCTGCAGTCCGATGCGACTCTGCATGTCCGCGGGCGTACGACGGTCCATTACCCCAAGCATTCCTACCGGATATCGCTGAAACGCCGGTCTGCGTCCGGTGACAGGGAGGTCAACAACGACCTGTCCCTGCTCGGGATGCGGAGCGATGACGACTGGATCCTCTACAGCGCATACAATGATCATGAAAAGGTGCGCAATGTGTTCTGCAGCAATCTGTGGTCTGTCAGCTGCGGTACGGATAACAGGGACGGCCGCGATACGGGGACGGAATACCGTTATGTGGAACTGTTCCTGAACGGGAGGTACGACGGCCTCTATGCGTTAGGCTATCCGGTGCAGTCCAAGGCTTTTCGCTACGGAAAGGATTCGGACAGAGAGTGTCTCTATAAGGTCAATGATTTCGGTGATGACAACCGGCTGTATTTTGACAGGGAAGGGACGATCGTGGGATATGAGCCCGACCGGGAACCTGCGAAGGGGGATCCGCGCGGACTCCTGAAGAAGTACTACACCACGCTCGGGCTGTACGGAGATGATAACGAAGTGCTCCGCAAGGGAATCGATGTGGACAATGCGATCGATTTCTGGCTGTTTGTGGATCTGATCCAGGGCATCGACAACCGGATCAAGAACTATTATCTGGGGCTCACCGAAGAGAACGGGACCGTTCGGGCGCTCTATGCGCCGTGGGATATGGACGCGTCCTGGGGCCGGAGCATCGACATGAGCACCTATGAGTATCCGGCGGATATGGATGTGATCTTCCGGAGCGGATATCTCTACCGGCTGATCGCGAACGGCGATCCCGCGATCCGCAGAGCCGTCACGGAGAAATACGCTTCGCTGAGAAAGGGAGCCTGGTCCGATGCCGCCATCATGGGGATGCTGGACGGACTGGAGACGGATATCTACGGTTCGGGGGCTTTTCTGAGAGACCGGGCGAGATGGCCGGACGGGAACTACTGGGATCCTGACAAGGGGCTGTCCGATCTCCGGACATTTGTCGCCGCAAGGCTCGCGTATATGGATGCCCGGATGACGGATCCGGACTGGGAGGCTTATACGGATGTGTATCCGGCATCCTTTGGTGTGTACGAAGAGGAACGGATGCTGAGCACGCTTCGCCACGAAGGGGTGAAACCGTTGATCCTCATGGAGATCCTGAATCCCGCTGTCTGGGAGGAAGATTATTACCGTCCGTTCTATGATGAGATGGGGATCGAAGAAGGGGTGCGGATGGATGTTCCGGAGACGCTGCGCGGATTTCTCCGGGAGTGCGGCCTGCGGGAGGAGATCACGGCAGATACAAGGGCTGTTCTGTGGGTGCCCGGAGAGGGAAATGCCTGTTCTGTGCAGACAGGCGCTTCGGTGGATACTTCCATGGGAACGCTGGCCTGTTTCGAGGGAGAGGAAGGCGCCTACGGCATTTATCTGAACGGAAGCGAATTCTATACGGGGTCCCGCGCACAGGACGAGGGGATCGATATCCGCATCATCTGGCAGTTCCCGGAGGATGAGTCTCCATATGTGGCGTCGGAGTGGACCTTTCGCTGAAGACGGTGAACCGTATTGAAAAACCCCGGCGGATCACCGCCGGGGTTTTATTTATCACGAGTATTCAGTTCCGGTTTCTTACGGCCAGTTGACGCAGGTGCCGTTCAGGCATACGCCGGCATAACCCTTGGCGATCATCACGGCCTTGTCGGATTCGGAGATCTTGACGACCCCTTTCTTGTTTTTCGTATTGACGGTGAAATAATTGTTGCCGTCGGACTGCACCACGCCGCCGGGGATGAGCTTGGGCATCGTCCCGGAACCGTCGGATACGGAGAAGGAGGCGAGTTCCGCGCCTTTTGCGTCATAGAGCATCTCTACGGTATCATCGCGGATCAGGGAGATGGTCCCGTCCTTCTTGCTGCCCTTTAAGGGCGCGGCATTGGACTTGGAGACAACGGTCTGGCCGGAGGGAGCGGTCTTTGTGCCGGAGGCAGGCTGCACATAGATCTCGACCGAGGCGTAGCATTCGATATCCTCGGCGGTCATGCCGGGGAAGTTGCGGTCATCAACATAGAAGTAGAAGAAGACATTGCCGCCGCGCTCATCCTCTCCGATATGAATGATGGGCTGTGTCGTGCCGGCCTTCCAGCCGCATTCGCAATAGGTCTTGCTGCTGGTGGCACCGGTGATGAAATAGGTATAATCGTAATGTGCATAGAAGTAATTGAGCTTGAGTGAATCACCGGCTTTGACCTTGGCGACACGCGGGTCGATATCAAAAAACGCGGGATAGGTATCGTCGCCCCAGACATCCATATAATTGTTCGGGATCTCGTCCGATGCCTGTGACTTCAGCGCGAATGACGGCGAAACGGACGCCGTGACGGCTACGATACCTGCCAGTGCAACCGCCGCAACTGTCTGAAAAATCTTTGCTTTCATGTTGGCTTCCTCCCTTGATCGATCCGATCCCGTGATCGGCATTCATATAAACTTACTATATTATACTACGACACCTGTTCGTCAATATCCACAAAAATTTTCAAATTTCCATCAAAATAGTGGATATTTTTAACAAGGATTGTTAGAATGTTGATATCATTTCAATCCATCATCGGAGGGGGTAGCTATGAGCAGCAACATGTTGGCAATGATCCTGGCCGGAGGCCGGGGAAGCCGTCTGCATGAGCTGACGAACCGGGTGGCAAAGCCCGCAGTCGGCTACGGCGGCAAGTACAAGATCGTGGATTTTCCTCTTTCCAACTGCGCCAATTCCGGCATCGATGTCGTCGGCGTCCTGACCCAGTATGAATCTGTCCAGCTGAATTCCTATGTGGCAGCGGGTACCCGCTGGGGGCTTGATACCAAGGACAGCGGTGTGTTTGTCCTGACACCCAGGGAAAAAGCCGATTCCGGGTTGGATGTCTATCGCGGCACGGCAGATGCGATCTCCCAGAATATCGATTTCATTGATACCTATGATCCGGACTATCTGCTGGTGCTGTCCGGCGATCACATTTACAAGATGAATTATGCCAAGATGCTGGAGTATCATCAGGAGCACAACGCGGATGCCACGATCGCGGTCATCGGTGTGCCCATGAGAGAAGCCAGCCGCTTCGGCATCATGAACACGGACGGCAACGGCCGGATCGTGGAGTTCGAAGAGAAGCCGAAGAAGCCCAAGTCCAATCTGGCCTCCATGGGAATCTATATTTTTAATTGGAAGCTGATGCGCAAGATGCTCCTTAAGGATATGAAGGATCCGAACTCCAGCCATGATTTCGGCAAGGACTTCATACCCGTCATGCTGAACGAGGGCCGCACGCTGTGCGCCTGGGAGTTCAAGGGATACTGGAAGGATGTCGGCACCATCGATTCCCTGTGGGAAGCGAATATGGATCTGCTGGATGACAAAAACGAGCTGAACCTCAATGATCCCACCTGGCGCATCTACACCGAGGATGCGGCGGTGCTGCCGCAGTACATCGGGCCGGAGGCTAAGATCAAGCGGGCATATATCACGCAGGGCGTGGAAGTGGAAGGCTCCGTTACACATTCCGTTCTCTTCACCAATTCCCGTGTGGGCGTGGGAGCAAAAGTCGTGGATTCGGTCCTAATGCCCGGTGCCATTGTGGAGGAAGGTGCCACCGTCACCCGTGCACTCGTGGCGGATGGAGTCCGGATCGGCAAGGGAGCCGTCGTCGGCAAGAAGAACAGTGAAAACATCCTGCTGGTCGCGGAAAATGTGGCAGGGAAGGAGGGCTAAGGCGATGGCAAACAAGGCATTCGGCGTGATCACCTCGGCAGCCGGCACTTTTCATGTGGAAGGACTGCATGATTACCGGCCGATCGGGGCATTCTCCTTCCTCGGGAGATACCGTGTGATCGACTTCCCCATATCCAATATGAGCAATTCCGGGATCGACCAGATCCAGGTCTATGTGAGCTCCCGCCCGCGTTCCATCGCGGAGCATATCGGGACGGGACGTCATTACAATATCAACTCCAAGAGAGGGAAGCTGCAGCTGCTGTTCACGCAGATCAACAATCCCCAGTCGATCTACAATAACAATATCGCAAGTTTTCTGGAGAATTACGAGATCATCGAGCGCATGCACCTGCCCTATGTGGTCGTGGCTCCCAGTTACATGGTCTACAAACAGGATTACGGCAAGCTCCTGGATGATCATGTGGCGAGCGGCGCCGATGTGACCCTGCTGTATCACCGTGTCAATGACGCCAGAGATTCCTATCTGGGCTGCAGCGTGCTCAATCTCAATAAGCAGAAGGGAGTTCTGTCCATCACGCCCAATATGGGCACGGCGAATGAGAAGAATATCTTCATGGATACCTATGTGATGTCCAAGGAACTCTTCCTCGATCTCATCAAGCAGGCGAAGGCGCTTTCCTCCGTTTATACGCTGACGGATATCGTCTCCCTCAAGGCGGATGAGCTGGACGTGCGGGGTGTGGCACACCGCGGGACCTTTGCGGCGGTGACGAGCCTGAATGATTACTACAATGCCAATCTGGGTCTTCTTGACCGCGACAAGGCGGACGATCTGTTCCGCTCCAACTGGCCGATCTATACGCGTACGACCAATGCCTGTCCGACAAAATACTTTGATACGGCGGATGTGCGCAAGTCCATGATCGCCAACGGCTGTATCATTGAGGGCAAGGTGGAGAATTCCATCATCGGCCGCGATGTGATCATCCGCAAGGGTGCGGTGGTGAAGAACTCCATCGTGCTGGCTTATACGGAGGTCGGCGAGGGCGTGCGGATCGAGAACACGATCGTCGACAAATGGGCCAAGATCACGCATATCAAGGAAATTGTCGGTGCACCGGATCATCCGGACTACGTGAAGCGGGGCGACACGATCTGACCGGACCGCGATCATTTCCATTAAGAAAAGAAACTGCCGCACGATCCGTGCGGCAGTTTTTTATCGGAGCGGTTTGGCGGCACCGGTCAGCCGGTGCTCATGACCCCGGCGATCGACCGGTCATAGGGGGGACGCAGGATCCCCGCCGGTGTGATGATGGCCGTGATGAGATCATGGTCCG
>JAFXTJ010000070.1 GCA_017535945.1 Lachnospiraceae bacterium | reverse complement strand
CGAAGGCCTGAAAGGAGACCGTATGAACGGAAAATACCTGCTGGCCGTTGATGCCGGCACAGGGAGCGTCCGGGCGGTCCTGTTCGACACGAAGGGCACACAGATCGCGGCGGTGGCCAGGGAATGGGAGCACCATGCCGATCCCCGGTTCCCCGGAAGCATGGACTTCGACTGGACCCATAACTGGGAACTGGCCTGCACCTGCATCCGCGGCGTCATCGCGGAAGCGGGCATCGATGCAAAAGACATCGCCGGCGTCTCCACCACCTGCATGCGGGAAGGGATCCTGCTCTACGATAAAGACGGGCATGAGATCTGGGCCTGCGCCAATGTGGATTCCCGCAGCACGGACGAGGTGGCGCAGCTCGTGCAGGCGGACCCCGAACTGGAAAAGGAGATCTACGCAGCCTCCGGAGAAGCCTATGCGCTGGGAGCGCTGCCCAGACTTCTGTGGGTAAAGAATAAACTCCCCGATGTATATGAACAGACCGCCCGCATGGGCATGTTCAACGACTGGCTGATCTTCCATCTCACCGGCGAGATGCCCGTGGAACCGAGCAACGCCTCCACCACGGGGCTGCTCGATCTGCAGAAAAGAGACTGGGATCCCTCCATCGCGAAACGCCTTGACCTTAAGGATGACATCTTCCCTCCCATCCGGGAATGCGGGACCGTCGCGGGACAGGTCAATGCCGCCGGTGCGGCCGATACCGGTCTCGTCCCCGGCACGCCGGTCATTACGGGCGGCGGCGATTCCCAGCTGGGCTGCATCGGCGTCGGCGTTGTGGCACCGGGACAGGGCGCCGTCTTCGGCGGAAGCTTCTGGCAGTATGAATACAATACCGCGGACGGCAGGACGGATCCCGGCTGCCGGGTGCGGGTGAACTGCCATGCGTTGCCCGGGGTCTGGCAGTATGAGGCGCTGGCCTTTCAGCCGGGCCTCGTGATGCGCTGGTTCAGGGACGGCTTCTGTCAGCGGGAGGCGGAGATCGCCGCGCAGACCGGCGAGGATATCTATGATCTGATGAACAAAGAAGCGGCAAAGGTGCCTGCCGGTGCAAACGGCATGATGTGCACCTTCTCCGATGTGATGAATTTCACGTGCTGGAAACATGCCGCCCCGACCTTTACGAATTTCTCCCTCGATCCCGCACGGCACAACCGTTACACCTTCTACCGGGCGATCCTGGAGAATGCCTGCCTCGTCACGAGAGGGCATGTGGATCTGGTGGAGGAAGCGACCGGCGGCAGACCGGAGGAGATCGTCTTCGCCGGCGGTGCCTCCAAGAGTCCTCTGTGGAGTCAGATCCTCGCGGATGCGCTGGGCATGCCCGTGCGGACACCCGCCGTCAAGGAGGCGACAGCCCTCGGCGCCGCGATCCTGGCAGGGACCGGCACCGGGATCTACCGCGATGTCGCGGAAGGAGTGGAAGCCTGTGTCCGATGGGATGCCGCATACACACCGGATCCCGGCGCACAGCGCGTTTACGAGGAGATGTACCCCGTCTGGCGGCAGATCTACGCCGCACAGCTCGCACTCTGCGATAAGGGACTGACGAAGAACATGTGGATCGCCCCGGGACTGTAGGGGCTGAGAAAGGAGCTTATCATGTTTGTCGTACACGAAGACGACTTCACCTACCGCTTCGGGGAGAGCGGCCCGAAATACCTGATGAAGGGCCCCCGCAGCAATTTCGCGCTCGTGCGCTTCCTGCCGGGAGAGGACTTCCCGGCGCACTACCACAATGAGATGGAGGAGAATTTCTACATCCTGGAGGGAGAGATCGACATCGTCGTGGACGGGCACGTGAACCACCTGCAGCCCGGGCAGATGATCCACATCGAACCCGGCGAGGTCCACTACTGCATCAACCGCTCCGATGCACCCATAAAGATGGTCTCGACGCTCGCGCCCTACCGCGAATCCGACAAAGTCACGGTGGAGAACCCGGTACTGTAGATCCTGTCTACCGCAGGATCAGTCCCACCGGACAGTGATCGGAGCCCTGCACATCGGCGTAGATCAGCGCATCTTCGAGACGGTCCGCGAGCGACGCCGACGTCATGAAGTAGTCGATGCGCCACCCCGCATTGTTCTCGCGCGCGTGGAACCGGTAGCTCCACCAGCTGTAGGCGCCCTCTTTATCGGGATAGAAATGACGGTAAGTATCGATGAAGCCGGCGTCCACCGCCGCCTGGAACTTGCCGCGCTCCTCATCCGTGAAGCCCGCATGCCCCCGGTTGCTCCGGGGGTTTTTTAAATCGATCTCCCGGTGCGCCACATTGAGATCGCCGCACCAGATCACCGGCTTCTTCCGCTCCAGCTCCCGCTGATAGGACAGGAAATCGTCCTCCCACACCTGCCGGTACTCCAGCCGGGAGAGGTCCTCCTTGGCATTGGGGACATAGACCGTCGTGCAGAAGAAATCGGGATACTCCAGCGTGATGACCCGCCCCTCATGATCGTGAACATCGATGTCCAGACCGTAGTACACATTCAGGGGCTCCTCCTTTGCAAAGACCGCCGTCCCGGAATACCCCTTTTTATCCGCGTAATTCCAGTACTGATGATATCCCGGCAGCTCCAGTTCGATCTGCCCGGCCTGCAGCTTGGTCTCCTGCAGACCGATGAAATCCGGGGACTCCCGTTCCAGAAAGTCCATGAAGCCCTTGTTCATGCAGGCACGCAGCCCGTTCACATTCCAGGAGATCAGTTTCATCATTCGCCCTCCAGTCCGTAGCGGAAACGCCCTTCCTCCCCGATCTTCCCGAGATACTTCTGCTGCAGGGAGTCGCTCATCCCGCGGATCGACGAAAGCTTCGCCGAAAGATTGCCCGTTGTGACCTGCCCTTTGCCGGCCGCCATCTCATCAATGATCCAGGCATTGATCCGCGGCGTGAAATGCAGCGTATCCATATAGTTGTTCAGATCCGCGATGACCTCTTCCGCGTCCTGATAGTTGAATACTTCTACATTTTTATGTGTCAGGAGCGCGCGCATCACGAGCTCCTCATTGTATAGCACGGCCTCCCGCTCGCCGGTGCGGATCGCGTTGTCCCACCAGAGCATCGAATACGGCGGGAAATAGAAACGGTACCGGGTCTCCGGATGCGACGAAACCTCTGCCTCCAGCAGGGCGATGTTGCCCCTGCACTGCTCCTCCCACATCGTCTTGTCCTGCATGGGTGACACGGACGGGGTGCGCAGATAGTGATAGAGCACGGCATCCTCGGAAAAGTCCTTATCCGCCGCCCAGTAATAGCTCCTGCCGTCGTCATAGCCCGAGGAAATGCTCTGCGCCAGCATATAGGGAATGCGCTTGAACAGGACATCACGGTTGAAGAGGTATTTCACATCATTGAAGGGATTCCGGTCATAGAGATACATCGGACATCCGGTGGAGGCAAAGGTCGTTTCGGGTTCCGCGGAGAATGCCGACGGATCAAGATTGTAAATGATCTCCCGGATCTCGTGCGTCCGGTGGGCTTCCTCCAGAAACCAGCACAGATCCGCCGTCCCGCCGTAGGAGCGCACCGCCTTGATGCTCGTCACGCCAAAGGCATTGTCGATATCGTGGTTGTTGGCATTCTCCACGACGGAGCTGCCCGCGAGGACCGCGTCATAGTCGAAGTGCCGCAGCGTCCCGATGACCTGGTACTCCTTCTCGTTGAGCACCGGTCGCAGCTCAAACCAGGGCCTGTGATAATGATAGAACGGATCCAGCACAAAGACCAGCAGACCGCAGAACAGCAGGATGCCGGCCGTCGCGCAAAGAAGTGTCCTATAGAATTTTCCCGGTGTCAGGGTCTTTTTTTCCTGCATGATCTTCCGTGCCTAATAGGCAAAATACAAAAATGTCCCCACATTATTGAACGCCAGCATGCTCCAGGCGAACAGGAGCGCAAGCGGTGCGATATATACCGTCTTAAGCGGCATTTCGGCTGCGATCTCGTACGCGTTCTTCCGGCGGATCAGGAAGAATCCCAGGATCAGCAGCAGGATCCAGAGGATCAGCTGTACCGTGCTCTCCGTGCCGGGCAGATACAGGGACAGCGCCTTGGTGAGCGGATAGAGCTCGACGATGTTCAGATGTTCGGCGGTCCGCAGGAGGAACCCGGGATAAAGCGGGATCAGAAACCGCTTCAGCATCGCAACGGCCATTTCCACACTCTCCGAGCGGAAGAAGACCAGCGTGAACAGGAAAGCCGCAAAGGTGCGGATCCTGCCGAAGGTCCCGCCCTTTTTGAGATTCTCCGGCTGCTTCCCGCCGTCGCCCGCAAGCTTTGAAAGGAAATGGGAAACAACGACGAACACGCCGTTGATCGCACCCCAGACGAGATAGGTGATCCCCAGTCCGTGCCACAGACCGCTTAACAGAAAGACCAGCAGGGTGTTGACGATCGTCCGGAGCACACCTTTTCTGCTGCCGCCCAGCGGGATGTAGACATAGCGGGTGAAAAACCGGGTGAGCGTCATATGCCAGCGCTTCCAGAAATCACGCTGGTTCGTCGCCTGAAACGGTGAGTTGAAGTTCACGGGCAGCCGGATCCCCAGCATCTGCGAGATCCCCATGGCCATATCGCAGTATCCGCTGAAATCGAAATAGAGCTGGAAGGCATAGGAGATCATGACCAGCAGGACCGTCGCCGTATCCAGATATAGCGTCTGTTCGAATCCGTGCTGCACGAGCGGCGCCAGCGCGTCCGCGAAGAGCACCTTCTTGGCGAGCCCCAGGATAAAGAGGATCAGGCCGCGCAGCAGCGCCTCTTTATCGATCCGGCCCCGGGTCCTCGTCTGCAGCTGGTCCAGGATCTCCTCAGGAAAAGCAATGGGTCCCTGCGCCAGCTTGGGAAAATACAACACGTAGAAGAAGTACTCTCTGGCGGAGATATCCGTAAACTTGCCGCGGGCACGCTCGATCAGGAAGATGATGAGCTGGAAGAGATAGAAGGAGAGACCCACGGGCAGCGCGCCGCCGGATATCTTGTAGAACAGCAGGACCGCCAGATAGAGCAGGATCCCGCCCGCGAGGAACAGCTTCGTCTGCAGTCCCGACCTCGCGCGCCAGAACGCCCGGTGCAGGAGGTATCCGACCGCCGTGCAGGCGAGGATCAGCACCAGATCACGCACACCGAAGAAGGAGTAGAAGCAGATGCCCGCGAGGATCATGAACCATTCGCTGACCCCGCGGTAACGGAACGCGCTGAAGAAATGCCAGCCCAGGACCACGAGCGGCAGAAAGATCAGTACAAAGGAAAATGACTGGAACAGCATGCGGCCCGGTCTCCGCCGCTACAGCAGGGAGACTTCCTCCAGAAGTCCGTCCACCGCGCCGTAATACCGTTCCGGATCCGTCACGACACAACGGATATGATCCGCCCCGGCAAAGGTCTCCATATATTTGGGGGTCTTCGCCTGCATGTAGAGCGTGGTGGCCATATCGACCGGGATCAGCCGGTCCGCCTCTCCGTGCAGGAACAGGATCGGCACACTGGCCCGTCCGACGGCCCGCAGCGGGGAACAGTCATTCATATCATATCCGGCCCGGATCCGTGTCTCCAGACGCAGCAGGGCGTAGGTGAGGGCAAAAGGAAGCGGCGAATCCCCGGAAGATGCGATGACGTGGGCAAACTCGTCTTTGACGGTACTGTAGGAACTGTCCGCGACAACGGCTTTGACCGCCTCCGGCAGGTGCTCGCCCGCCGTCATGAGGACCGTGGCAGCACCCATGGAACAGCCGTGCAGGATGATCCGGGCACCTTTGTCCCGGCGCAGGATCCAGTAGATCCATTCCAGGATATCGAGTCTGTCGTCATAGCCGAAGCCGACATAATTGCCCTCGCTCTTGCCGTAGCCTCTGAGATCCGGCAGAAGGACATGGAAACCGCGCTTTAGGTATTCCTCCGCAAAGATCCCCATACTCTCGGCGTGATCATTATAGCCGTGAACGAGGATCGCGTATTTCTCCCCGGCTCCCGGGGCATCGCTTTCGATGTAGATCCCATGGAGCTTGAGGAGGTCGATCGCCTCCAGATAGACATCCTGATGTCCCGGATGGTTGCGGACAAAGAGCCTGCCCTTCGTCACCTGTTCCGAAAAGTCCGGTTCATTCTCCGGTCTGGCCTTGGGGACCACCACCCGTCTGTACAGTTTATTGCCGCCGATCACGCCGGCGACCGCCAGGATACCGGCTCCCGCCGCCGCGGCGAATGCACTTTTTCTGCCCATGGATCTCCTCCGGTTTATTCCTTTGACAGCGCGTCGTCGATCATCTTTAAGATCGTCTCCGTCGCTTCATGCTGATTGGAACGGTTCATCGCTTCGATATAGCGGTCCCGGTTCTCATATACCGCGTGGATCGCTTCCGTCAGATTCGTCTCATCCAGCTCGTCGTTGTCGATGACTTCGGAAAAGCCCTGCTGCGCAAAGGATCTTGCATTCAGTATCTGATCCCCGCGGCTGGATGCGAGCGGCAGCGGGATCAGGATATTGGGCTTCTTCAGAGCCAGCAGCTCGCAGATGGCATTGGCGCCGGCCCGGCTCACCACGACATCCGCCATGGCGAACAGATCCTTGAGCTCGTTCTTGACATACTCAAACTGCTTGTAGCCGTCCATCGTGAGCATGAGGTTGTCCATCTTCTCCTTGCCGCAGATATGGACCACATTGAAATCCGGCAGGAGCCTCGGCAGCGCATCGCGCACGACCTCGTTGACCGCCTGGGCGCCGGAGGAACCGCCGATGACCATGATCACGGGCTTTTCATCCCTGAAACCGCACAGCTCCCTGCCGGCGGCGATATCGCCGTTTCTGAGCTCCTCACGGATCGGTGTGCCCGTGAGCACCGCCTTGTCCGCGGGGATATGGGACAGCGTCTCCGGGAAATTGCAGCATACGGTCTGCGCACACGGAATGCAGATCCGGTTTGCGAGACCCGGTGTCATATCCGATTCATGGAGGATGCAGGGGATCCGGAGAAGCGCTCCCGAGCGCACGACCGGAACGCTCACAAACCCGCCCTTGGAGAAGATCAGCGCGGGCCGCTCCTTTTTCAGGATCCGGAAGGCCTCGCCGCAGCCCTTCATCACGCGGAAGGGATCGGAAAGATTCTGCGGATCGAAATAGCGCCGGAGCTTCCCGGTGGAAATTCCGTAGTAGGGCACTTCGAAGTCCTCGATCAGCCGCTTCTCGATCCCGTCGTAGGAACCGATGTAAAAGATCTCATATCCCCGCTCCTTAAGATGGGGGATCAGCGCCAGATGCGGCGTCACATGGCCTGCGGTGCCGCCTCCGGTGAGACAAAGCTTCTTGCCGTTCACAGGGGTCATCGCTTACGCCCCCTTTCCGCTCTTTTTGAGTGCTTCCGTCAGGGCAAGGGCCAGCTGGTCCGGGCAGGACGTCCCCCTGCCGCGGCAGTCGATGCCCTTCAGTTTATCGATCGCATCCTGTGCGCGCATCCCTTCCACGAGCCGCGATACCCCCTGCGTATTCCCGTGGCAGCCGCCCGTAAACTGCACATGCCGGATCACGTCTCCGTCCAGCTCAAGCTCAATCTTTGAAGAGCAGACGCCCTTTGGTGTATATTCCATCGTCATGATATTCTCCCGTCGCTTTCCGCCGCCTGTCGAAACGGCGCATTTCTTGACAAAATCCGTATTATTATACCATAATTTATAAGAAAAATGGAGGTACATTATGCAGGATACCAACAAAGACATCAACATCGCGCTCCTGGTCGATGTGGACAACATCGCCTGGCGCTACACCGAGAGCATCCTGAGCGAACTCTCGAAATACGGCAAAGTCACCATCCGCCGCCTCTACGGCGACTGGTCCCAGGCCAGGCTCAAAGGTTGGCTCACGATCGCGCAGAAATACTCGCTCACGCCGATCATGCAGCCCAACAACACGCCGGGGAAGAACGCCTCGGACATCGGCCTCATCATCGACGCCATGGACATCCTCTACTCCGAACAGGTCCAGGGCTTCTGCATCGCCTCGAGCGACGGCGACTTCAACAAGCTGGCGACGCGGATCCGCGAAGCCGGAAAACTCGTGATCGGCATGGGCGAACGCAAGACACCGGAGTCCTTCCGCGCTTCCTGCGAACGCTTCGTCTTCCTCGACATCATCCAGAATGACGAGGATGATTCTCTGCCGGTCCCCGCGAGCGCCAAGAGCCGCTCAAAGAAAAAGACCGCCGGAAAGAAGACCAAAGAGAACAAAAACGGCACGGCCAGAGAGGAAGCAGTGGCGGAGCCGGATCTCGCGGATATCTACGGACATGCGGAGGACGAATTCGAGGATGTGCCGCCGGAGATGACGGAAGGGGATGCCATCCTGGACCAGGGAGTCGTGGAGGACGCCATCGTCAAGATGATCGCGGACAACGAGGCGGAGGGCAAACCCACGGGTCTCGGAGAGATCGGCTCCCGTCTGGTGAAGATCTATCCGGATTTCGACATCCGCAACTACGGCTACAGCAAGCTCTCTTCGTTCCTGAAGGACCTGCCCTCTCTCGCCGTCTCGCAGAAGGACAGCGATGTCTGGGTTTCCTTAAAGAGCAGCACGCTGAAGGAGCTCGAATCCCAGATCCGCGCGATCTTCAAGGAATACGATACCGATGTCATGAACATGGGACTCTTAAAGAGCGAACTCGAAAAGCGCGTGCCGAATCTGAACGCGACGATCCGCAAGAACGGGATGACCCGTTTCTCCGTCTTCCTCGACAGGAAGATCCCTACCGTTCATCTCGAGAACGACGGGAATCTCGCCGTGCTGTCCTGACGGCCAGCTGCGCGATCCCTGCCGCGGAGAGCGGGATCAGGGTGTAGACATACATGTAGACATACTGGCTGCTCGTTTCCGAGATCAGATGGAAGAGAAAGCCTCCCGTGAGATAGAGCAGCGGATAGAGCACCTCCGGCGCGGTGTCCGCGCCGCCGCGCAGCAGCCGCCACCCGGCAAACAGGAACGCTCCGCTGAAAAGAAGCGCTGTCAGCACATTCATCGCATCCGCGAGATACGGATACAGACCCTCCCCCCGGTACAGACTCCGAAGAACGGATGTCCGGATCTCAAAATCCAGCGCCGGCAGCGGTCCCACCCAGACCGATTCAAACATCGGATCGCACCAGGTCGAGATCACCTTGCCGCCGAAAAAGGCGGCCGCATATGACGGATCCGCCGCGAACACCGCCAGGCGATCCTCCAGTTCCTTCCGGCCGGCTGCAGCCGCCCGTTCCGTGTCACAGTCATTCTCATAGTAGACGTTCAGATCGTATTCGTTGCTCCAGCCCTTGTTGTTCTCGTCTTCATTCTCCTGCAGCCCCATGGCGACAATGGCGATGACCGGGATCCCGCCGCCGATCCGCATCCCGCTGACCCGTTCATAATACGCGGTCAGGAGCGGCATGCCGGCCGCGGACAGGAGGATGATCCCCGCCAGCGCCGCGATCATCTCCCGGTATCTTTTTCTCTGCAGCAGCGCAGCGAACAGCGTGATACAGACGGCGATCACGGCGATCCGGTAGTTTGTTTTCAGCATCGCCGCAACGGCGATCGAAACCGCGCAGAGCAGGATCGACCATATGCCGCTGCCGTGCAGCCGTTTCAGCATCGCGTATACGGCCAGGTACGTGAAGCACAGACCGGGGATCTGCCCGTAGGGAAACAGGATGTAGAAGAACTGCGGCAGAAAGGCAAAGGATAACAGGATCGTGTATTTGGTGATCAGGGTATCTCCGTGAAACAGGATCCGCACGATCCGCCACTGGAGAAAACTGATCAGCAGGACCTCCGCGAGATTCGCGAGATAGATCGTGACCGTGGAGGAATAGAGCCTGAGCAGCAGACGTTCATAGGTCAGCAGACCCAGCTGGTACGGATACCAGCCCATATATTTATCCGGCTGCAGTCCGCTGTAGTCCCCTTTGTCAAACATGTTGGCATAGTAGAAGACCCTTTCCTGATCGGAGCGCAGGCGCAGATCGGAAAAGAAGCAGAGCGCGGTCCCGAACACGAGATAAAGAAGCGCCAGGATCACGAACAGCCATTTCTCCGGGATCCTTGACAGCGGCTTTTTCAGCAGGATCAGCACCGCCGCCGTCAGAAGCCAGAACAACAGAAGGATCAGCGGGTTTTCCCGGATCCGGGCGATCTCATCGATGTCCATCGTGACAAATACCTGATACCGCAGGCATAGGACAGACAGAAATCCGGTCAGGAGCGTCCCGATGAGCAGCATCAGTACGGCATAGATCCGTGTCAGGCGTCCGGTCATTTCCCGTTTCTCCTTTTCGCGATCGCCCCGATCCGGTCAAGCTGCGCCAGCTCACAGGCCAGATAGGGCAGCATCATATAGACATACATGTAGACATACTGGCTCTTCGTCTCCGAAACGAGATGGTAGAAGAAGGCCCCCAGAAACCACAGACAGGGCAGAAGCCGCAGCGGCATATCCGCGGCCTCCTGCCGTCTGAGGCAGCCGGCCAGATAGACTGCCGCTCCGGCGAAAAGCAGGACACTCAGCCCGTTCATCCACGCCGCCAGCACGGGATAGATCCCCGCTCCGCGGTAGAGCTGCCGCAGAAACTCCGGCCGCAGGCTCTGCCCGTCCGGTCCGTCCGGCCAGGGACCGATCCAGATACTCCCGTACATCGGATCGCACCAGGTGGACCGGATCTTGGTGTAGAAGAAGTCCGCCGCCATCGCCGGATCCGCCGCGAATTCATCGAGTCTCCCGCTGATATACTCCCTGCTGATCGCGGAGGCGACCGCCGGATCATATCTGTTCTCCGTAAAGGTGTCCACATCCCAGTTGTTGTTCCATCCCGCCGCGGCGCCGGAACCCGGATCTCCCTCCTGCAGTCCCATGGCCACGACACAGAGCGTCGGGATCCCGTCAGGAACGGTCTTCCCTGCTGCTGCCTCATAATACTTATTTAACAGCATCGTACCGAGCGGCACGGACAGGATCAGTGCGATCAGCGCAAGGAACAGGCCGGCGCGCCGTTCCCGCAGGGAATACACACCGAGCGTGAGACAAAATGCCACGATGCCGATGAGGTAATTGGGCTTCAGCAGGACGGCCACGGCGCAGCACAGGATGCAGCCGATGAGGGCCGGCCCGATCCCCCGCTTAAACCGCAGGATCAGCAGAACTCCCGCCGCCGAGAGAAAGAACAGGCCCGGGATCTGCCCGTAGGCAAAAAGGATGTAGAAGAACTGAGGGAGAAAGGCAAAGGACAGCACCACCGTCAGCCGGAGGATCCGCTGATCCCCGCCGGTCATGAGGTCCGTCCCTTTGAGCAGAAAACCGTTGATCCCGAGGGCCATCAGGAGATTGGCCAGAAAGACCATCCGCGCGGTCGGCCGCACCAGGCTCAGGATCCGCTCAAAGGTCACCATCCCCAGCTGGTAGGGATACCAGCCCAGGTATTTCCGCGGATCGAGACCCGTATAGTCTCCGGCATTGAACTGCTGCGCATAGTACCACACGCGCTCCTGATCCGCCCGCAGCTCCGACCCCGCACACACAAAGATGAGCACGGCACCGGCGAGCAGCCAGATCACGGAAAAGAACAGATAAAGCCGGCCGGCTGTCAGCTTCTGCGGCAGCTTCGGCAACAGGACCAGCACGAGCAGGAACAGCAGCACGGCGCAGACCGTACCGATGCCGTTATCCCGGATCTCCACCCGCTCCGCATAATCGAGGGAGATGAAAACGCGGTAGCGCAGACACAGGATCGCCAGGACCGCCGTCAGGATCATGCCGGCCACGGCAAGGAAGCTCTGCCAGATCACAGCGATCCGTCTCATCTTCTGCCCTCCTCCTGCCTGTCAGCTGTCTTTTTTCCGCGGAACCGGCGGGCCGGGGACATCCCGGAAATGCCGGCCGCCGTATAGGCCGCATACGGGATCAGCCCGTAGGCATAGATCAACGCATACTGACTGTTCGTCTCCGAGATCAGATGGAAGAAGAACCCGCCGAGGAAAAACAGCAAAGGCAGCAGCTGAACCCCGGTCACCTCCCGTCCCCGCCGCAGGGAGCCGGCCGCATACCATGCCGCCCCGCCGTACAGGATCACCAGGAAGATCTGCATCCATTTCTCCGACAGCAGGAAGACATAATCCTGCCCGTAGAGACTGTCCATCACCGGGCCGTCAACCGCCGCGCCCGTCTCCACATGCGGTCCGATCCAGACGGATTCAAACAGCGGCTCGCACCAGGTGGAGAGGATCTTGATCCCGAAGAACTCCCCCGCTTCCGCCGGATGTGCGCTCCAATAACCGGCCAGCCTGCCGGTCTCCTCCCGTGCAGCGGCCGAAGCAGCCTCTTCACTGTAGCCCAGATCCTCATAGGTCATGAAATTGTAGCCGTTGTACCAGCCGCCCAGCCGGTCATAGCTGTTCTCCTCCGGCTGAAGGCCCATGGCGATGTTCAGAAGAAACGGCGCACCGCTCCGGAACGGGATGCCGGTCATCTGCCTGTAATATGCATACATGGCCTCGCGTCCCGCGTGCGGCACGATCAGACAGGCGCAGACAAGAAGCAGCAGTCCCGCCCGCTTCTCCCGGAGCGCATGAAGGACCGCCACCAGGCACACCGCGATGATCCCGATGATGTAATTCGGCTTGATGATCAGCGCCGCACAGAGGAACAGCACGACGAGCACACCGTCAAGGAACGCCCGGATCCGTTTCGTTCCCTGTGCGGACAGCCTGAGCAGAAAGTACCCCGCCGCCAGGAACAGACAGTATCCCGGCAGGAAGCCGTAAACAAAGAGGATAAAGAAGAGCATCGGCAGAAACGCGTAACTGAGCAGGATCGTATATTTTTCCGCGAGAGAGCGTCTCTCCGCGTCCGCCCCGAAAAACATCAGGGCGGCGATCCGCCATTGCAGGAGATCGATGAGGAGGACAAAGACGGCATTGGCCGCAAACAGCAGCCGGAGCGACCCCGAGAAGCGCATGAGCGCGGTCTCATAGGACAGCATGCCCAGCTGGTACGGGAAAAACCCCAGATAATATCCGTCGGTCAGACCGATATAGTCACCGTGCAGGAATTTCTCCGCGTGATACCGGATCATATAGGGGTCGTCCTTTAAGACCGGCGGCACATGGGTGATGAGATACGCGGCCGCGATGCCGTAGAGCACCGCGCCGGCGACGTAGAGCCACACGGCGGGGATCCGTTCAAGCGGTCTCCGTAAGAGCAGGAGAACGACGATCCCGGCTGCGGCGAGACACCAGAACAGCGGACCGTTCATCAGAAACACGACCCGCTCATGCTCGTCGAGCGGCATGCGGCCCAGTACGAGGATCACGGAAACAAACAACGCGAGCGACAGGATCCCTCCCGTCACGGCGATGATCTTATTGCAGATGTTTTCCGCTTTCTTCATCCCGATCCCCTAAAAGATCACCCAGTACAGGGTATCTCCCGCAAAGAAAAGCTGCTCCTCCGGCAGAAACGAATCCCAGTCCCTGCCCGCGAAGTGCTCCGCCTGTACCGCCGGGTCCATATCCACATGCTTCAGCCGGATCCCCGGGCCGTTGACATATTCCAGCAGCACATACGGAGAGACCGACAGGACCCGTTCGTTGATCTGGTCACGGTGAAACCGCACACACTCATAATAGTTCGGCGCGTTCGGATCATTTATGGTGGCGACTCCCGTCACCGAGATCCCGGTCTCCGCCTCATAAGCCTCGATCCGCTCCTGCACCGCCCCGGCATAGGTTAGGTCCAGCCGGTTGGACAGCGTCCGGTCCGCCGCGATGAACTGGATGAACAGGACCTGCAGCAGGAGAAATCCACCGCACAAAACGGCCAGTACCCGGCGCGGACGATGCGGCACATACAGAAACGCTGTCAGGAACAGGACCGCAGGGATCATGCAGAACAGAAAGACGATCCGGGGGAAAAATCCGCCGCGGCCCGCGAGGAACGGGAACAGATAACACAGGACCAGCTCCTCCAGCAGCAAAAGGCCGCACACCGCCATTGTCTGCAGATCCTTCTTTCTGAGCAGGATGTAAACCAGCGTCCCGGCGGCAGCCAGAACCGCCAGGCACGGAAGCCACAGACCGGGCAACAGGCCCAGCGCGTCCTTCAGGAGCGACCCCGTCTCTTCCGCGAGATAACGCAGCGTATCCGCCGGATCTGCGGACATGGGCTTCCCGGCATCCTCCGGATCGATGATCCCGAGACGTGCGATCCACCCGGTGCTCAGCATATCCAGAAAACCCGCAAAGAGGATCCCCGCGTTCCAGCCAAAGACCCGCAGGATGAGCCGTCTGTCGAGCCTGAACTCCGCCTGCATCACAAACGCCGCCGTGATGAGCATGGCCGCAGGCAGGATCGCCGTCTGGTAGAACAGGCAGGATGCGGCGATCAGCAAGGCGCCGGGGAGCGGCTTCCCGCGGCTGACGCACAGAGCGCCGCCGATCGCGAGCGAAAAAGCGATGGAATAATTCAGATAATACTCGGGGAACATGAAGCATTCCGTGAACAGCACATTGACGAGGAGGAGCGATGAGCCGCTGACAAATCCGGCGAACAGAGCCGGTCCGTTATCCGGCCGTTCCCGGAAAAACGGCAGGAAGATCAGCTGGATCATATAGAGACCGGCCGTAACGGCCGCCAGGAACAGGAAGAAAAAGAAACGGTAGTGTTCCGTGATCAGGAAGCCGCTCTCCGTGAGCACCCGGGCGAGCAGATAGATCGCATAGCGCCCCTGATCCAGATCCCCGCCGATATTGCTCATGGGGATCATCCGCTGGAACAGGGTATCCGCGGCAAATCCCTCCCGGTAAAAAGCGCCGTAGGACAGCAGGACGATGACAGCATCCGCAAGGAGCATCCGTGTCTTCGTTTTCTCCGGCATCATCCCTCCTGTTTCTCCCACTGAAAAAGGAACCGCGTCCCCGCGATTCCTTTTCCACAAGCACCCCGCCTGTAATGGGTCCGTGCGGGATCGAACCGCAGACCTCATGCACGTCAAGCATGCGCTCATCCCAGCTGAGCTACGAACCCAAAATTAACGGCGTAAGGAAGTATAGCACATCACTG
>JAFXTJ010000069.1 GCA_017535945.1 Lachnospiraceae bacterium | reverse complement strand
GGGAGCGGCGACCGCTCGGAGAAGATCCGTACCTACAACTTCCCGCAGGGGCGTGTGACGGATCACCGGATCAAACTCACGCTCTATAAGATCGATCAGATACTGGACGGGGATCTGGATGAGATCATCGATGCGCTGATCACGGCCGATCAGGCGGCGAAGCTGGCGAAACTGGAAAACAACTGATCACAATTCTTCGTGATCGATCCCGTGCTCTGTAAGAAAATGTGAAAAAGCCGCGTCCCAGGCGCGCTCCGGTTCCTTATCGAGCGTGAATTCCCGTAAGGATACGGCGCTGGCCGCGTAGAGAGCACCTTCTTTGAAACACAGGCGGACGCTCCGGTCGATGCCGGTATCATCGGAAGCACCGGTCACACTCTGCGGCGGGCGCATCGTGAAGCGGAAGAAGAGGGGTGTGTGCTTCCCGCGGATCAGGGAGAGCGCCACGGGGCGGATCCGCTCCCAGCGCACATACTGCCCGGCGGGAACATTTTCCTCATCCTCTCCGTAATATTCCCGGTTCACCTGTCCGTCGATCGTATAGTTCACATCGCAGGAGATCACGGCTTCCGTCAGGAGCCATTCATCCCACAGGGACTCCGTGAGGAGTTTACGCATGAAGTCTTTGGTTTCTTTGATCTTTCGCTCGATCATGTCCCCCATGATACGGCACGAACCCGCGTTTTGCAAGCACGGGATCAGGGGTCTGGATCTGAGCCTGCATCGGCGGGAAAGATTTTTTTGCTTTTTCGCGGCATTGATGTATAATCGATAGCGTATTTTGTACATTTTACACGTTCATTATCGGAGGAAGATCATGGCTAAGGCAGTGAAAACAGCGAAAAAAGCAGTGAAGAAGGCATCGGCAATGGCTGGAAAGGCAGTCAGGAAGACCGCCACCGTCGCAAAGAAGACGGCTTCCGCGGCGACAAAGAAAGCATCCGCCGGCAAAGCGGCCGTCAAAAAGACCGTTGCGGCGAGGTCTGCCGCGAAGAAGTCCGGCAGCAGGAAGGATAAGGTCATCCTCGCCTACTCCGGCGGCCTCGATACCACCGCCATCATCCCGTGGTTAAAGGAGAACTACGACTACGAGGTGGTCTGTGTCTGCATCGATGTCGGCCAGGAGAGCGAGCTGGTCGGACTCGACGAGCGCGCCAAGGCCTGCGGCGCTTCCAAGCTCTACACGCTCGATGTGGTGGACGAATTCTGCGACGAGTACATCGTCCCCTGCGTCATGGCGCACGCCGTCTATGAGAATGCCTATCTGCTGGGCACTTCGATGGCCCGCCCGCTGATCGCCAAGAAGCTTGTGGAGATCGCCCGCAAGGAAGGCGCCAAGGCCATCTGCCACGGTGCCACCGGCAAGGGCAACGACCAGATCCGTTTCGAACTGGGTATCAAGGCGCTGGCGCCGGATCTCAGGATCATCGCCGCCTGGCGTGACGACAAGTGGACCATGGATTCCCGTGAGTCCGAGATCGCCTATTGCAAGGCGCACGGCATCCACCTGCCCTTCTCCGCGGACAGCAGCTACAGCCGCGACCGCAACCTCTGGCACATTTCCCACGAGGGACTTGAGCTCGAGGATCCCGCAAAGGAGCCCAACTACAAGCACCTGCTCGTGCTCGGCGTGACGCCCGAAGAGGCGCCCGACAAGCCCACCGAGGTGCGCATGACCTTTGAAGGCGGCATCCCGACCTCCGTCAACGGCAAGAAGATGAAGGTGTCCGACATCATCCGCACGCTGAACAAGCTGGGCGGCAAGAACGGCATCGGCATCGTCGACATCGTCGAGAACCGTGTGGTCGGCATGAAGAGCCGCGGTGTCTATGAGACCCCCGGCGGCACGATCCTCTATTTCGCGCATCAGCAGCTCGAGGAACTGATCCTCGACCGCGAGACCTACACCCTCAAGAAGGAGATGGGCAACAAGTTCGCCGATCTCGTCTACGAGGGCAAGTGGTTCACGCCTCTGCGCGAGGCGGAGCAGGCCTTCATCGAGTCGACGCAGAAGTATGTCACCGGCGAAGTCCGCTTCAAACTCTACAAGGGCAACATCATCAAGGCCGGGACGACCTCTCCCTACTCGCTCTACAACGAGTCCATCGCCTCCTTCACCACGGGCGACCTCTATGATCACCACGACGCGGAGGGCTTCATCAACCTCTTCGGTCTCTCTTCCAAGGTGCGCGCGATGAAGATGCAGGAAGTCGCGGCGGCGAAGAAGAAGACCGGCCGTCGTTAATGGGCGCGAAACTCACGCTCATCCTGGCCCTTGTGATCCCGAACATCATCGGGTTCGCGTTCATGGGCTTTGATAAGAATCTTGCCAGACAGGGCGAATTTCGGATCCCGGAATCCGTCCTGTTCTGCATTGCGCTGATCGGCGGGAGTGCGGGCAGCCTCATCGGGATGTATGTCTTTCATCACAAGACGAAGAAGTGGCGCTTCGTGATCGGCATGCCGCTCATCCTCTTTGTGTGGGTGGCGTGCTTCGTCCTGCTGTGGCGATCCAGCCTGCAGTTCCGTTTTCTGTAAAGGTCCTCTGACGGGAGGGAAACAAGATGCGCATCGCCGTTTTTGATGACAACATCGCGGACCGCCGGCACACGGAGCGGCTGCTCAAGCGGGAATCCGACCGCATCCACGGCCTGGGGGCCGAGAGCTTCGTCATCGACTGCTACGGCAATCCGGACAAGCTCTACAGCATGGCCGATACCTATGACATCTTCCTGATCGATCAGGCGGAGGTCCCGGATGAGACCGGCATGGACATCGCCCGTGCGCTCCGGGCGCAGGGGGTATTGAATCCCGTCATCCTCATGTGCGGCAGGATCGATTATCAGGCGCTCGCGGAAGATAACGATACGAATTTCTACTATCTGAACAAGCCCTTTGAGCAGGAAGCGCTGACGGACATGGTCTCTCTCTGCGGAGAGCATCTGGTGAAACGGGTCGGTGCGATCGAGCTGCGCGGCGACGTGGAGACACTCCATGTCACCTCTTCGGAGATCCTCTATGCCTGCGAAGCCGAGAGAGGCTATCTCACGGTCGCGCTCGAAGGACGCGAGCCCATCCGCATCATGAGCGATGCGCCCACCCTCTTTGAACTCATCATGAATACCAAAAAGGACCCGGCGATCGTTGCGGTATCGCCGAAGTCCTTTCTCAATAAGAATCATATCGTGAAAATGGGCCTCTTCTCCGCCCGGATGCGGGACGGTAAGAAACTCACTTTCTCCCCTTCTTTCTTAAGCAATGCGGCCGAGCTGCGCGCGGAGCTGAAAAAGCCCGCCGCAGAGGATGCCGGGGAGGCGTCCGAACCCTAATAGGTGACGACGATGCCGCCGTCCTGGGCGTAGAGGCTGCCGATCCCGGTGGTGTCCAGGATCATGCATTTCCCGAAGGGGATCCCCTGCAGGAACTGATCCTTAACGAGCATCGCGCGCTCGTAGCAGTTGCAGTGGCTGACGATCAGCGTCCGTTCCTCCGGATGCTCCAGACCACTGCGGATCATATCCGCCATCTTGGTGAGCGCCTTTTTCATGCCGATCCCCTGCGCCTTCTGCACGATGATGCCGCGGTCGCCGAAACAGACCGGCTTGATATTGAGCGTCGTCGCCACAAAGGCCTTCCAGTTGGAGAGACGGCCGTTCTTGCGCAGATGCTCCAGCGAATCCAGTACGAACCAGGTCTTCGCCTGCTCGCGGAATTCCTCCAGGCCCTTCACGACCTCCTCAAAGGAAAGCCCCGCCTCCTCGAGTTCCATGGCCTTTAACGCATACTGTGTCTCGCCGCCGCAGGCCGACTCGGAATCGCACACATAGATGTTCTTGGGACCGTACTCCTCCTCGTAGAGGTCTTTGCCTAAGAGGGCGCTGTTGTAACTGCCGGAGAGTTTGCCGGAGAGGGTCACGACGATGACATCATCGGCATCCGTCACATAGGAACGCATATAGCGGTCGGGAGAGGGGCAGGCCGATTTGGGACACGCGTCGGTCCCGGCGACCCGTGACAGAAATTCCTTCTGGTCAAAATTCTCATCATCCAGGATCTGCCAGTCCCCCACCTCGATGGCGAGCGGGACGCTCTCAAAACGCGGATCCCCTTTCAGTTCCGGCGGCAGCTCGCAACAGCTGTCCACAACGATCTTGTAGCTCATGTATTTCTCCTGTCCACATCATGTAGTTTTCAAAACCACGTCGATTATAGCACCGATATTTTGCCGGGGCAAGGAATAATTGGCAGGAGTTTTTCCGCCCGGGGCGCAAAAAAGCAAAAATTTCTTTTCATTATGAAAAAAGAGCGTATAATAGTAGAATCTGTTTTTATACATATTTTTGCGGATCGTGCGGCATCGGGAGCCGGCGCGGGAAGAGGATCCGCAGAGGAAGCCGGAGAGGAAGAAACGTATGTCATATTGTGTGCGGCCGATGGAAGAGGCGGATTATGAGGGGATCAAGGCGCTGTGGATGACCATCCACGGCTTCGGGATCCGCAGCATCGACGACTCCAGGGAAGGTGTGGAGAGGTTTCTGCGAAGAAACCCCGGCCTCTCTGTGGTGGCTGTCACGGAGGGACCGGGAGCGGATCCGGCCGGCACGGTGATCGGTGCGATCCTGTGCGGGCACGACGGACGCAGAGGCTGCCTCTATCACGTATGCGTGCGCGAGGATTACAGGCTGCGCGGTGTGGGCAAGGCGATGGTGGTCCATTGCATGAACGCCTTAAAGGCCGAGCAGATCAATAAGGTCAGTCTCATCGCCTTTACGAAGAACGACGTCGGCAATGCCTTCTGGAACCGGATCGGCTGGACGAAGCGCGGAGACCTCAACTACTATGATTTCGTATTGAACGAGGCGAATATCACAGCCTTTAATCAATAGACGGGAGTAAGATATGGAACTGGACAAGATATCAGGCGGTGTCACGGCATCGCAGGGATTCAAGGCCGCGGGAGCGGCAGCAGGGATCAAATATACGGGACGCGACGATATGGCGATGATCGTATCGGACGTTCCCTGCACGGCGGCGGGCGTCTTCACGAGCAATGTGGTGCAGGCCGCACCCGTGCGCTGGGACAGGAACATCGTCCGGAATGAGAAGACCAACCGGTCGGTACGGGCCGTTGTGGTCAATGCCGGCATCGCCAATGCCTGCACCGGTGAGGACGGCATGAACGCCTGCCGGGAAACGGCGGAGGAGACGGGACGCGTCCTCGGGATCGGCAGTGATCAGGTGATCCTGGGCTCCACCGGCGTCATCGGCGCCTATCTGCCCATGGACCGCGTATGCGCGGGTGTACAGCTCCTCAAGGACGCGCTTGCGGATACGGAGGCGGCGAGCGACAGGGCTTCGCGCGCCATCATGACGACCGATACCGTGAACAAGGAGATCGCGGTGCAGCTCACCCTGGACGGGAAGACCTGCCACATCGGCGCGATCAGCAAAGGCGTGGGCATGATCGAGCCCAATATGTGCACGATGCTCTGCTTCGTCACGACAGACGCGGCTGTGAGTCCGGCGATGCTGGACAAGGCGCTGCGCTATGCCGTGGCGGATTCCTACAATATGATCTCCGTGGACGGAGACATGTCCACGAATGACACGCTGGTGATCCTCGCCAACGGCCTTGCCGGGAATGAGGAGATCGCGGAGGAGAATGAGGATTACGTGCGGTTTGCGGAGACCCTGCGCGCGATGCTGATCGAGCAGGCGAGAAAGCACGCCGCCGACGGCGAAGGTGCCACGGCGCTCTTCGAGGTGCGCGTGGAGCATGCGGACACGAGAGAGCATGCGCGGATCCTCGCCAAGTCCGTCGTCAACTCGCCCCTCACCAAGGCGGCCGTCTACGGTCATGACGCCAACGGCGGGCGGATCCTGTGCGCGCTGGGCTATGCGGGGGTGACCTTTGATCCGGATCTCGTCGATCTCACGATCAAAAGCGCCGCCGGGGAGGTACCGCTCTACCGCGCGGGCGCGAAGCTGGACTATGACGAGGAATTTGCCACCCGCGTCCTCTCGGAGAAGGAGGTATGCGCGCTCTGCGACATGCATATGGGAGCGGAGGAGGCCGTCGCCTGGGGCTGCGACCTGTCGTATGATTATGTGAAGATCAACGCGGACTACCGTTCGTAAGGAAAGGAAAGATACCGTCATGGAAAAGGATATGCAGGAGGTACTGAAAAAAGCCGAGGTGCTGGTCGAGGCATTGCCCTACATCCAGCGCTTCAACCGCAAGATCATCGTCGTGAAGTACGGCGGCAGCGCCATGAGCGACGAGACCCTCCAGAGGAATGTCATCACGGATGTCACCCTGCTCAAACTCGTCGGTTTCAAGCCGATCATCGTTCACGGCGGCGGCAAGGCGATCAGCAAATGGGTCGGCAAGGTCGGCAAGGAGGCGGAATTTGTGAACGGCCTCAGGGTGACCGACGCGGAGACGATGGAGATCGCCGAGATGGTGCTCTCGCGCGTCAACAAGCAGCTCGTCACCATGGTGCAGGAGCTCGGCGTCAAGGCCGTCGGGATCAGCGGCAAGGATTCGGGGCTGTTACGCGTGCACAAGAAGCTCGCGGACGGCAAGGACATCGGCTATGTCGGCGAGATCGAGCAGGTGGATCCCAAGGTGCTCTACGATCTGCTGGAGAATGACTATCTGCCCATCGTGGCACCCATCGGCATCGATGCGCAGTATGACACCTACAACATCAATGCGGATGACGCCGCCTGTGCCATCGCGACCGCGGTGGGGGCGGACAAGCTGGCCTTCCTCACGGACATCGAGGGGGTCTACCGCGATATCAACGATAAGAGCACCTTTATCTCGAGGCTCACGGTCTCCGAGGCGGATGCGATGATCCGGGAGGGACAGATCGGCGGCGGGATGCTGCCGAAGCTTGCCGGCTGCACCGGCGCCATCAAGAACGGCGTCCACAGGGTGCATATCCTGGACGGACGCATTCCCCACTGCCTGCTGCTGGAGATCTTCACCAGGCAGGGTATCGGGACCATGTTCATGGCGGATGGAGATGAAGCCGCCCTCACGCAGGATCAGGAGGCGAAAGGATGAGTGAACGGATGAATCAGGTGATCACCGCCGCGGAGCGGGATCTCCTGCATACCTACAACCGGTTTCCGGTGGTCTTTGATCACGGCGAGGGGACCTCTCTCTATGACATTGACGGCAAGCGCTATCTGGATTATTTTTCCGGGATCGGCGTCTTTGCGCTGGGCCACGCGAACCGGGACTACACGGAAGCGCTGAAGGGCCAGATCGACAAGCTTCTGCACATTTCCAATTATTTTTATAATGAACCCGCGGCGGA
The DNA here is from genome assembly GCA_017535945.1 of Lachnospiraceae bacterium. Classification (GTDB taxonomy): domain Bacteria; phylum Bacillota; class Clostridia; order Lachnospirales; family Lachnospiraceae; genus Butyrivibrio. The sequence continues at coordinate 7,477 of JAFXTJ010000069.1, read as the reverse complement.
GGCGGCAGCGAGACTCAAGGCCGTGAGCGGCATGGACCGCGTCTTCTTCACCAACAGCGGAGCGGAGGCCGTGGAGGGCGCGCTGAAGGCGGCCCGGAAATATGCGTACACGCGGGACGGTTTTGCGGATCACGGCATCATCGCGATGGAAAACTCCTTCCACGGGCGCACGATGGGCGCGCTGTCCGTGACGGGCAAGAAGGCCTACCGCGAGCCCTTTGAGCCGCTGATCGGCAGTGTTTCCTTTGCGCGGTTCAACGATCTCGCGAGCGTGGAAGCGCTTGTGGATGACAAGACCTGTGCGATCATCATGGAGACCGTGCAGGGCGAGGGCGGGATCCATCCGGCGACGGAGGAATTCCTCACGGGCGTCCGCAGGATCTGCGACGAACGGGATATCCTGCTCATCCTCGACGAGATCCAGTGCGGGATGGGCCGCACCGGCAGCATGTACGCCTATCAGCGCTACGGGATCCTGCCGGATATCGTCACGACAGCCAAAGCGATCGGCGGCGGTGTGCCGGTCGGCGCGTTCATGCTGCGCGGGAAAGCAGCGGAGCATTCCCTGGTCGCCGGCGATCACGGCACCACCTACGGCGGCAATCCGTTTGCCTGCGCGGCCATCACGGAAGTGTTAAAGATCTATGAGCGCACGCGCCTGACGGATCATGTGCGCGTGATGGGAGACTATCTGTACGCGCAGCTCGAGAAGCTCATGGCGAAGCGTCCCGATATCATCGAGCACCGCGGCGTCGGCCTCATGCAGGGACTGGAGTTTGACCATCCGGTCGGGGACATTTTAAACCGCGCCCTGGACAACGGCCTCGTGCTCATCAACGCGGGTACCAATGTGCTCCGTTTCCTGCCTCCGCTCGTGATCGAGCAGGAGGATACGGACGAGATGCTCAGGATCCTGGAGAGATCGCTGGATTAAGCGGAGAACGTGATGTCCGGAAAGAAAAGACTCATCGCAGCCGCCATTGTCCTGATCCTTGCGGGCGGCCTCATATTCGGAGTGAAACGCATACAGAACGCGTCGGAGGAAAACGGCGGCGACGGCAGGACCACGCTCGTGCTGTGGTACACCGACCCGGCGCTCACCGATTTCTTAAGCCGCGAAGCCGTGGCATACGGGAAGCATGCGGGCAATGCGCGTGTCCGGCCCGTGCTGGTCTCCGGTGTGGGCTTCCTGGAAGCCGTCGGAGAGGCCAGTGCGATCGGGGAGGATTTCCCGGATCTGTATATCACCACGCATGACAATCTGGAGAAGGCGGCGCTCGCGGGGCTTGCCGTGGATGTGGAGAAGCCCGGGGATGTGCTGCGCGGCGACAATTATCCCGCGGCGGCGCTAAATGCCGTCAGCTGGCACGGCAGGCCGATCGCCTATCCTTTCTACGGGGAGACGACGGCGCTTCTGTACAACAGGACCTATCTGGAGAACGAGGTGCGCACCGCTGCGGAGATGGACGCCCGGCCGGTCCCCGAGGGGGAGGAGCTGGAGGCCGCGGTGCAGGAACTGATCCCGGAGACACTGGAGGATCTCCTGGCCTTTGCCGGCAACTACAACGCGCCCGATGAAGTGGAAGCGGTCTTCCAGTTCCACGCGGGCGATCTTTTCACGGATTATTTCTTCGCGGGCGATGCCATCAGCGTCGGCGGCGAGGCCGGCGATGACTCCGGGGTCGTCGATATCTACAATGAAAAGGCGCTCACCTGTATGGACATTTTCCAGCAGATGAGCCAGTTCTTCGCCATGGATCCGGACGCGGTCAATGAGGAGACGATCCTCACGGACTTCCTCGAGGGCCGGATCGTCTTCACCATCTCCACGACCGATGCGGTCCGCAGGATCGCGGAGGCCGAAGAGGGCGGGGACAGCCCGTTTGAATTCGGCGCGGCGCCGCTGTTTCGGCTGACGGACGATCTGGATACGCGGGCGCTGTCCGTTACGAACTGTCTGGTGGTGAACGGCTTTTCCGAGCATGTGACCGAGGCGGGACATTTTGCGAAATTCCTGTCGGAGAGCGGCACGGACGGCCTGTACCGGGAGGCCGGCAAGATGACGGCCCGCTACCGTGCGGATTTCGGCACGGATCCCGCCGTGCAGGAGATGATGCAGGCGTACCAGCGCGTGTATGAGAATTCCGTTCCCATGCCCAAGATGCTGGAGACCAGCAATTACTGGATACGTCTGGAGATCGCCTTTGCGGATATCTGGCGGGGCGAGGAGGTGAATGCCACGATGAAGCGCGTGGCGGAGCAGCTCATGACGCAGATCTCCGGGACGGAGACGCAGCTTGCGCCCATAGCGGATTTCCCGCGGGTCGAGCTCTCCGAAGAACTGTCCGAGGAATAAGCACTTCTAATTTGCAGGATCCGGAAAATAGGACCCCTTATCCTGCCGGAATCGATATGGTTTCTTCTCTCTGCGGTGCGTATACTTGAACTCATCAAGCGGATGAGTGTGGATTCCGCAGAAAGGAGACTGTCATGTTGACGATGATTCTTGTGATCCTGGTGTTGGCGGGGGGCTTCCGGCTGATGGGCTATTCTCTCCGGATCTTCGGAGCGATCATCGGGATGCTGATCGGAGTGATGATCACGGTAGCGATCCTGAGCAGCATCTTCGGCCTGATCGGCGCACTGGCGACCCACGTGCTGCCCGTAGCGATCCTGGTCGGGATCGGGATCTTCATCGGCCGCAGGTTAAGAGGCGATTCGATGATGATCGACAGATTCCGGGACAGAGCACAGGAAGTGATCGACGCGAACGGCAGAATGGTCAGGTAACAGGAGCACAGACAGCAAGCAGGCTCATGCAGAGCATCCGCTGAACTGCGGAGAAAGGAGACGAAAATGGAACTGACGATCGAAGCAATTGAAAAGGTGATGGAACAGACCGGCATGGAGTACAAGGATGCCAAGAAACTTCTCGAAGAGAGCGGCTGCGATCCGGAACAGGCCATCGAGAAATTCTTCGAGGAGGTGCCGCCGGAAGACAAGGAGAAGACCGACGACATCATCAGCAGGATCAAGGAGCTGGTGGAGAAGGGCAACGTCGAGCGCATCCAGATCAGAAAGGACGAGCAGATCGTTCTGAGCGTTCCCGTCAATATCGGGATCATCGGCGGACTTGTCGGTGCGGTCTGCGCCCCCTGGGCCCTCATCGCCGGGGCACTCGCTTCCTTCGGTTTCGGCTGCAAGATCGAGGTCGTGAAGAAGGACGGGACGACGGACGAAGTGGAGTAAGCGTTCGGACCCAGTAACAGAATTCCGGGAGATCGGTTCGATCTCCCGGAGTTTTTTTTCGTGATTTCTGTTATAATGGTTGGGTGGCATCATCATATATTGACTGAGAGGCATGGAATGGCGAAGAGAGCACTTGTAGTGGATGATGAAAAAGCGATCGTAAAGGGGATCCGGTACAGTCTGGAACAGGACGGGATCGAAGTGGACTGCGCCTATGACGGCGAGGAGGCTCTGGCCTGCGCAAAGGCCGGTTCCTATGACATTATCCTGCTGGACGTGATGCTGCCCAAGATGGACGGCTTCGCCGTATGCCGCGAGATCCGCTCCTTTTCCGATGTACCCGTGATCATGCTCACCGCCAAGGGCGATGATATGGACAAGATCCTGGGCCTGGAATACGGCGCGGACGACTATATCACCAAACCGTTCAACATCCTGGAGGTCAAGGCCCGCATCAAGGCCATCATGCGCCGTACCTCGAAACCCGCGGAGGGACAGTCGCACAATACGATCAGCTTCGGAGAACTCGTGATCGACGAGGATGCGCGCAGCGTCACGGTGGCGGGCAGGGAGATCGGCCTCACCGGCAGGGAGTTTGACGTGCTGACCCTGCTCGCGCGCACACCGGGTAAGGTGTACAGCAGAGAGGAACTCCTGGAGGAGGTCTGGGGCCCTGAATATCCCGGCGATGCCCGCACGGTCGATGTGCATGTGCGAAGACTCCGCGAGAAGCTGGAGGAGCATCCCGGCGAGCCGCGCTATGTCCGCACCAGATGGGGCAGCGGCTACTACTTCCAGAAATGAACATCTTCCGCTTTTTCTTAAGGAGTCTCCGTCCCCGGATCTTCTTCGTGATCTTCCTCGCGGGGATTTCCACCAGCGTCATCATTCTCGCCGCGACCCTCTCCAACTACGAGGAGCGGGCCGTGAGCGTCAACACGCAGGAAGCGCAGACACAGATGCGCATCCTGGCGAACCATCTGATCACCAACAACTATCTGCAGGATCCTTCCTCCGTCGTCATTTCCGGGGAACTGGACATGCTCTCGACCCTGTATGACGGCCGCGTCCTCATCATCGACGATTCCCTTAAGGTGGTACGGGATACCTACGGCATCGCCGAGGGCAAGACGATCATCTCCAAGGAGGTGGTCTCCTGTCTGAAGCGCGGAGAGAGCGGCGCGATGTCGCGGCATGACAGACAGAACGGCTATATCGAGATGACGACGCCCATCATCGAGACGACTTCGCTGGAGGGCGGTTCCATCGACCGCAGCAGCGCGAGCAAGGCGGAACAGGTCGTCCGCGGCGTCATGCTGATCAGCATCTCCACGGAGCCCATCACGACAACCCTGCAGATCCTCACGCGCAAGGCCATGATCATCGAGATCATCATCGTGGCGATCCTGTTCGTATCGGCGCTGCTCATTTCCATTCTGGTCACCAAGCCGTTTGAGCGCATCACGGCCGCCATCAATGATGTCAAGGCCGGCTATACCAACCATCCGATCGTGGAAAATGCCTACATCGAGACGGAGCATATCGCGAACGCCTTTAACCAGCTGCTGCTCAGGGAAAAGGCGCTCGATGATTCCAGGCAGGCCTTTGTGGCCAATGTTTCGCACGAGCTCAAGACGCCCATGACCTCCATCAAGGTGCTCGCGGATTCGCTGACGGCGCAGGACGACGCGCCGGTGGAGATGTACCGTGATTTCATGGAGGACATCACACGGGAGATCGACCGCGAGAACAAGATCATCAACGATCTGCTCGAGCTCGTCAAGATGGACAAGCAGGTCTCGGCCCTCACGATCGCGCAGGTGGATATCAACGCGCTCACCGAGAATGTGATGAAGCGTCTGCGTCCGCTGGCGCGCAGGATGGATGTGGAGCTGACCTTTGAGTCCGCGCGGCAGGTGACGGCGGAGGTCGACGAGGTCAAGATCTCCATGGTGATCACCAATCTCGTGGAGAACGCGATCAAGTACAACAAGGAGCACGGCTGGGTGCGCGTGTCTCTTGATGCGGACCACCAGTTCTTCACGCTGGCCGTGAGCGATTCCGGTGTCGGGATCCCGGAGGAGGCCGCGGAACATATCTACGAGCGTTTCTACCGCGTGGACAAGTCCCGTTCCCGCGAGATCGGCGGCACTGGCCTGGGTCTCGCCATCACGCGTACGGCCGTGCTGATGCACCGCGGATCGATCGAGCTGACCGGCAAGGAAGGGGAGGGGAGCACCTTTACGGTGCAGATTCCGCTGATCCATCCCACGGGCAAAGAGGGAGGCCGGTCATGAGGCTATATAAAGAAATGAGTCTCCTGCTCTGTGCGGTGCTTGTCTGTGTGTGTCTCGCGGGCTGCGGTGCGGGCGGCAACGCCGCTGCGGAGGCGGACTATCAGATCTATTATCTGAGCAATGACGAGACGGAGATCATCGCCGTCCCCTATGATACGGCGGAGCGGGATCCGGAGGCGCTGATCGCGGAAATGATCGCCGGTCTGCAGACCACGCCGGAGCTGCTGGAGTATCAGACACCGATCCCCGGGAATGTCACGCTGACGAACTGGACGCTGTCGGGCGGTCTGCTCACCCTCGGTTTTGACGCGGCATATTCCGAGCTGGAGAAGACCAGGGAGATCCTGACCAGGGCAGCTCTCGTGAGGACCTTTACCCAGATCGACGGAGTGGATACGGTGGCGTTTCTCGTGGAGGGAAGTCCGCTGACGGACGCGCACGGCGAGGTCGTCGGCAATATGACCGCCGACCGGTTCATCTACAACGCCGGCCGTGAGATCAATACTTACGAGAAGGTGCAGCTCACGCTGTATTTCGCGGACAGTACCGGGACGAAACTGGTGCCGGTCTACCGTACGGTGGTCTACAACAGCAATATCCTGATGGAGCGGCTGGTTGTGGAACAGCTGCTGGCGGGGCCCAATCCCGCGAGCGGGGACCTGTCCATCGGTCCGACCGTCAATCCGGCTGCCGGGATCACGAGCATCTCGGTTCGCGACGGCATCTGCTATGTGAGCTTTGACGAGAATTTCCTCACGCAGACAAATCCCGTGACGGCGGAGGTATCCGTCTATTCCCTTGTCAATTCGCTGGCGGAGCTCTCCGAGGTCTCCAAGGTGCAGATCTCCGTGCAGGGCGACTCTTCCGCAAACTACATGGATGTCATGCCACTCTCCGTGGCGTATACGAGGAATCTGGACATCGTCGAGACCGCGGAGTAGGTGCATCCTGCGACACATCACCTGCCTGAAAATCCGTTGAAGCGCACGGTGCCGCTGTCCGGCGAGACCTCCAGGGTGACGGCCCCGGAAGTGGCGGTAGACAGGACGCGGATCTGCGCTGCTGAGAGACGGTCCAGCAGTTCCGCGTGGGGGTGGCCGTAGCGGTTGTCGCGACCGCAGGAGATGCCGGCCAGGCGGGGATGCAGGCGCTCAAGCAGAGGTTCGCTCGTGGTATAGCGCGAGCCGTGATGCGCGACCTTGAGAAAAGAGAGGCTGTGCGTGATCGAGGGATCTTCCGTGAGCGCCTGCAGAAGAGCCGACTCGCCCGCGCCCTCCGTATCTCCGGTAAACAGCGCCGAGAAACCGCCGCAGGTCAGATACAGGATCGTGGAGGTCTCATTCGGCTCGGTGGTGACCATCCCGGGCGGCGGCCCCAGACAGGTGAGAGTCAGCCGGCCCTGTACCAGCGTATCCCCGCGGGCAGCATAGGAAACCGGGATCCCGTGTTCCGCGGCAGCTGTCTCCAGTCTGCGATAATTCTCCCCGCGGCTTGCCTGATCCACGCGCGGCAGAAACAGCCGCCCGATCGTGATCGGATCGCTCTCGTTCTCCAGCAGGGCAAGCAGCCCGTTGATATGATCATCGTCCTCATGCGAGACGATCGCGCCGTCGATGTGCGAAATCCCCTCATATTCCAGGCAGGGCGTGAGCACATACTGATCAAGCTTGCTCCGTGAACTGCTTCCGCCGTCGATCATGAGATGCAGATCGCCGCTTTCGATGAGGATGCCGTCCCCCTGCCCCACATCCATGAGAATGATCCTGAGCGCCGGGCTGCTGCGCCAGGAAAGCAGCCCCACGCCGAGCAGAAGCCATGCAAGCGCTGCACCGAACCTGATCCGCAGCTGCCGGATCCTGCGGCGCTTTTTCGCTGCATGCGTTTCCATGACTCCGCGGCCGGTCGGGCTGCTGTTACTGTCAGCCGCAATC
>JAFXTJ010000068.1 GCA_017535945.1 Lachnospiraceae bacterium | reverse complement strand
CGACCGCATCGGGTTCGATCCCGGCCGCCAATGCCGTCCCTCTGGCCAGCACCTGAGGTTCCGCGAGCGGCAGTTCGAAGACACCGTCCTGCTTGAAGGGGCACATGTCGGAGGCCGGCTTGCCGTCGTAGCGGCAGATACTGCCCTGATAATGGACATTGCAGGTCTCGGTGGGAACGGTCCCTTCGGCGAAGTATTCGGCTTTGAGATGGGCATCGCAGAGTCCCGGGATCGGGAGTTTGCCGGAGCAGGAGCAGACCGTTGCCTGCACGATGCCGTCGGGCCGCTGGAAATCGCGATAGGTGAGCCCTTCATGGATCTGTCCCATGACGGCGCGCCACAGCTTCTTGGCGATCTTGAGCTCCTCGGTGTCGAGCTTGGCATTGTTATTGTCGAAGCCGGCCCAGGCAGCAGCGGTGTAATAATCCGTGTAGCCCGCGAACCACACGTCGTTATTGGCGGTGGTCGTACCGGTCTTGCCGGCGATGGCCGTGGTGCCGAAATTGACGGCGCCGCCGGTTCCCTGGCTGCCGGTCACGACATCCTTCATGGCGCTGGTGAGCAGGTAGGCCGTCGTCTCCTTGAGGACCCGGTGGGATTCGGGCTCGGTGTTGTCGAGGATGAGATTGCCGTCGTGGTCCACGACACGGGTATAGAGCTTGGGCTTGATGTATTCGCCGCCGTTGGCGATCGCCGCATAAGCGGCGGTGAGCTCCACATTTTTCACGCCGTAGGTCACGCCGCCCAGTGCCAGAGTCTGCGTCACATCGCTGAAGATCTCATTGCCGATCTGCACTCCTTCGGTCAGCGTGGTGAAGCCGAAGTCCTTGAGATAGGAGAATCCCAGCTGCGGCGAGATCACGGTCAGCGTCTTGACGGCGATGATATTGAGAGACTGCTCGATGCCCTGCCTGTAGGAGCAGATCCCGCGGTAGCCGTTGTTGTACCAGTTGCGGACGGGCCGGCCGCCGTCGTAGCAGAACGGCGCGTCGTTATAGACGGTAGCCAGCGTCTGTCCGGCGCTGTCGAGAGCCGGCGCGTAGGCTGCCACGACCTTAAAGGTGGATCCCGGCTGGCGGAAGGCGTCCGTCGCGCGGTTAAATGTCCGGCTGGCGTCCTTGGTGCCGCGGCCGCCCTCCATTCCGAGGACATGACCGGTATGCTGATCGATGACGGTCATGGAGACCTGAGGCTCCGGGGTCAGACGGATACTCTCCTTGAGGATCTCGTCCCCGTCATGCAGCACAGCTTCCTCATAGGTGCGGATCGCCTCATAGGCCGCCTCTTCGGAGGAGAAGAGCATGTTGAACTTGGAATCGGTTTCCTTGAAATAGGCCTTGAACATCTCGGCGCTGTGATTGTCAAGCGTCCCGTCCGCCCGGGTGATCGTGAGGGCGAAATCCAGATCCCATTTGGTGTTCTCGGGGAAGTTGCTCTCATCGCGGAAGACATCGTCCATGATCTTCTGGATCTTGGGGTCCTGCGTGGAATAGATCTTGAGGCCGCCGCTGTAGAGACGGGCATAGGCCTGCGTCTCGTTATAACCCAGCTTCATGAGATCCTCGAGCACATCGTTGGTGAGTGCGTCCACGAAGTAGGAATTGACGGTGTCGTCCACGACGGTCTCGTTGGTGGTCTGGATCCGGGAATACACATCGTCGGCCATGGCCTTTGCGTGCGCCTCTTTGGTGATATAGCCCTGATCGAGCATGTTGTTCAGCACCTTCTTGCGGCGCTCCGCGTTCTTCTCCGGATGCGTGATGGGATTCAGGGCGCTGGGGTTCTGCGTGATGGAGGCGATGACTGCGCACTCCGAGAGGGTGAGCGTATTGACCGGCTTGTTGAAATACCGGAGGGATGCCGCCTGCACGCCCAGAGTGTTCTGCCCCAGGTTGATCGTGTTGAGGTAATTGATGAGGATGTCCTCCTTGGACATCGTCTTCTCCAGCTGCACGGCCAGATACTGCTCCTGGATCTTACGGCGGAGACTGGCGATGTTGAGACCCATGATCTTGCCTTCCGTGCGTCCCTCGGAAGTCCAGGTCGTGAAGACATTATTCTTTAAGAGCTGCTGGGTGATCGTGGAGGCACCCTCCGTGAAATGGAAGCCGTTGCGGACCCCGACGAAGCCGGCACGGATGATACCCTGGATATCGATGCCGCGGTGGTCATAGAACCGGGCGTCCTCGATCGCCACAAAGGCGTGCTGCAGATCCACCGGCACCATATCCAGCGTGACGGGGATCCGGTTGGAATCGGTGGAGACCAGCTTGGCGGTCTGGTTGCCCTCCGTATCATAGACAAAGGTGGAGAAACCGCTGGGCGTGACATCGATGGTCCCGATGTCCGGCGAGGTGTTGATGATGCCGGTGAGCATGCCCATCCCGCCGCTTAAGGAGATCAGGACGGCGCCGATGAGGCCGAGGAGTACCGCACCCTGGATCAGGACCCAGAGCTTCATGCCCCATTTGCCGCCGGAAGCCGCGATCTGTCGCTGCTGCGCACGGATTCCCTGTCTGGAATAATTCATGCCCTTTGCACCCCTCCCTGGCAGGTCTGCAAAATGTCTAACTATTATATCACCATAAACAGAAAACCGCAAAGGATATAAAATATATGAAATAATTCACGAAACGATGTGATTTCATGCTAAAATATCCTTTATGGGAGAGCAGACGATACCACGGGGCGTGGGACGCCCTTCTTATCTGACGGTGTCAGAGCCGGGGATGGGCGAGATCACGGAGAAGAAGTCCCGGTTCATCGCCGGGGTGTATCCCGTGCACGATGCCGGGGAGGCGGAGGAGATCCTGCGGGATGTCCGGAAGAGATACTGGGACGCAAAGCATCACTGTCACGCCTTTGCGCTGGGCGCAGGACGGGAGATCACCCGCTGCAGCGATGACGGGGAGCCGTCCGGAACGGCCGGCAAGCCGATCCTGGAGGTGCTGACCGGGGCCGGGTTCACGGATACACTCATCGTTGTCACCCGCTATTTCGGCGGCGTGCTGCTGGGGACCGGCGGCCTTGTCCGCGCCTATACCCGGGCGGCGCAGGAGGGACTTGCGCAGACGCCCTTCGTACGGATGTGCTACGGGAATAAAATAACGGTTGATATTGACTACTCATTCGAGGCTTCCTTTCGCAGATATCTCCGGGAACATAATTTAATAGCAGATGATATTCAATATGCGGAACGCGTCACAGCCGCGGTTTATATAATAGCAGATGATATCGAAAGCTTCTGCGCGGACATCACGCAGCTGACGGAGGGCAGAGCGGGACTGAGCCGCGGGGAAGCGGGATACTTCAGACAGCAGGCCGGATGACCGGCAGGAAGAGACAGAGGCGGCGACAGGCCGGCCGGAGACGGAGGACGACAGTTTCATGACAATCACACGGGGAGTTGACAACAGTACGGAGAAAGAACATTTTGCACTGACGGTCCTGGGGGTCAGGGGATCGGTGCCGGTCCACGGCCCGCGGTTTGATACCTTCGGCGGCGCCACAACCTGCTTCTTTATCGAGGCGGGGGATCAGGCCGTCTTCGTCGATGCGGGGACAGGCATCATCGAGGCGCAGCCTTCGATGTATGAGGAGCGGCAGGTCTCGGTGCTGATCACCCATCCGCATCTCGATCATATGGCGGGGCTGCCTTTTTTCAAGCCGCTCACAGAGGCGGACCGGCGGATCGATATCTTTGCGGTCATGCGGGACGGGCAGAATACCGGCGAGATCCTCTCGGCGCTTTTCCGCCGCCCGTACTGGCCGCTGATGATCGAGGAATACCCGGCGGATATAAGATATCATACGTTACCATATCATGCGTTATTAAATATGCGGGACCTTTCCCTGCCCGTTGAACGCCCGATGCTCCGGCTGGGGGAATGTGCCGTTGACGGGTTTGAGGTCTGCCACCCCGGCGGGTGCACGGCATACCGTCTGCACTACCGGGGGAAGACGATCGTCGTCGCAACGGACACGGAGGTGGCTGCCTGCGGCCCCGAAGAGGAGGAGCAGCTGACGGCTTTTCTGGAGGGGACGGATCTGCTGATGGCGGACTGTCAGTATACGGAGGAGGAATACGGGCGCAAGGAGGGCTACGGTCACAGCACGATCTCGCAGTGGCTTAAGATCAAAGACTGGTGCGGTGTGGGGGACCTCGTGGCGGTGCATCACGACCCCATGCATGACGATGATTTCCTTACGGCGATGGAACGGGAGACCGGCCGCCCGGATGTGCATATCGCGCGTGTGGGCGACCGGTACGGACTGATCTGATATGGAGACGACGGCGTACCGGAAGAAACTGGAGGAGTATATCTCCCTGATCGAGAAGATCCGCAGACTGGCATCCGTCCGCATGGATGAGGAGCCGGGAGCGGAGGTCTATTCCGCGCGGCTGAAAAAGGACTACGAAGAGATCGCCGTGCTCGGGAGCCGGTGCCGGGAGATCCTTGCGGATGCCCTGGAGCCGGTCCTTTTGTCGGACGGGGCGCCCGACGCGCAGATCCGGGAACTGCTGCAGGAATTCTGCGGGCAGCTCCTCGATCCGCCCTCCGGGCAGGAACTGGATATCGTGCTGCTGTATGAGATCTCGGACCGTCTGGTACGGGAATTCAGACAGGCGGGAGATCACGACCGTCTGGTGCAGCAGCTCAACATGCATCTCTCGGTCTGTTACGCCAATGTGAACCGCACCTCCCGTCTGACCGTGGACCGCGGACTCTCCGCCCGCTACCGCGATGCGGGACTGGCGGCAGCCGAAGAACTCACGGGCTATGTGAAGGACAAGTCACGTTTTCTCCTGCTGGGGGAGGAGGCCAGAAAGTACGCGATGAACGGGACGCGGTTTTATTCCGCGCTGTGGGATACCTGGTTTTCCGCCCCGGATACCAACGAACGACGATTTCAGGCCCTCAAAGATGCGCTGGCCCTGATGGAGGATCCCTTTTACCGGGAAGAGGTGAGGGACTATAACTGGGAGCGGTACCGGATCCGCTGCCTGGAACACATGGGACAGCTCACCGAACGTGGCAACCGCTGGGGGTTCACGAAGGAGCAGTGCGCGGAGATCTGCGGCTATCAGGATAGACTCTGGGAACTGTGGCAGCGGGATCCCGGGACCGTCGAGAAGCATGTGAGCAGAGGGCATCTCTTTCTCCTCAGGGACAGGAACGCGTATTTTGCCGGCCGGATCAGTAAAAAGACCTATGCGGACCGGCTCTTTGCCTTGTACGACAACCATGTGAACGACGCGTATGATATGTACGCGGTGCAGATGAACCTCCTGCTCCCCGCGGAGCTGTTCTCCTGCCTCAAGGGCGAGAGACTCGCGGCCAGGACCGAAGCGGACATCCGCGGGATCTGCGAGAGTGTGACCGACTATATCCTGCGTTCGGTCAATAACGATGCGTTCAACTATCTGCAGGAATATCTGATGAGCTTCCTTGAGGAATTCCTTGAGATCCCCGGTCTGGTGAGTTACAGAGAGTGCGTCCTGCAGAGCATCTCGGCGCTTCATCCGCCCACCATGCTCCATCTGGTGCAGACAGCGAAGATCGCGCGGTGCCTGTGCGGGCATCTGCTGCGGACCGCACCGGAGCGTTTTATCGGGGTCAGCGGCTGCCGGGATGCCGACGAGGTGACCCGGCAGGCGGACCGGATCCTTGCCGATATCTACTACGGCGGCCTCCTGCACGATGTGGGGAAGCTGTGCATGATCGATACGATCTTTGTCTACGGGAGAGCGCTCTTTGATTCGGAGCGTGAGATCATCCGGCTGCATCCCCTGATGGGAGCGGCGATGCTCGAAGCGCATTCCTCCACCCGCCGCTATGCCGCGATGGCCCGCGGACATCACCTCTGGTATGACGGATCCGGCGGATATCCCGCCGGCGGGAGCACGCGGGAGGAACCGGACCGGCCGCTGATTGATATCCTCTCCGTAGCCGATGCGCTGGATGCCGGGACCGACCCCGTCGGACGCAGTTACCGGGATCCCGAAGAGATGACGCTGGATCAGATGATCACCGAATTGAACGGCAGGGCCGGCACGCAGTATGCGCCGGATGTGGTGGCACTGCTTGCGGTCCCGGCGGTCCGCAGAGACCTCGACTGGCTGATGGGGGAGGGACGCGAGAGCAATTATCGCGATGCATGGATCAGACTCAGGGAAATGCTGGATAAAGGAAAGGATAAAGAGGATGGATCGGGCGGCATTTGAACGGTATCTGCGGCAGATGGCGGATATCCGCCGGCTCTCTTCTCCGCAGTTGATCTGGACCGATCAGGCGGAGACTTACAGTCAGCGCCTGCGCGGCAATTTCCGCAAGATCGGAGAGCTGGCCGCAAAAAACAGGGAGATCCTGGATGAGGTGGTCTTCCCGCTGACGGGATCGGTCGATCCGTTGGATCCTGAGACCATTGAAGCGGTAAGCTCTTTTGCGGACGGACTCGTCAACACTCATTCCGAGGAGAATCTGGATCTCGCCATCATGGGTCTTTTGTCGGACAGACTGCTCAGGGATGCCGAGAGCAAGAATGACGTGGATTATCTCATCGCGCAGCGGGATGCCCAGCTGTTAAAGGCGGTCCAGTTTCTGTATATGACGAGCCGGATCTTTGTCAACCCCGGGATCGCCGAGGCCATTGCCAAGGAGGGGGAGGGATATGCCGACAGCCTCCTGCCGTATGCGGAGAAACAGACATTCCCGCTCCTGTCAAAATCTTCGCAGAAGATCGTCCTGCAGAATCTCCGGGACCGGACCCTGATGTACGGTTCGGTGGCCGGGATCGGGGCGGAGACGGCGCACCGCTGGATGCTGGAGCTGGAACGGGCGCTGGCGGTCTCCGAGGATCCGTTCTATCGGGAGACGGCAGCCGGTTTTGACTGGAAATACGAGAGATTTAGGACACTCGATCATTACGGGGTGATCCTGGATTATCTCTTCTATGAGAAGCCGTCCCCCGCCGATACGGCGGTGATCAGCAGGCGGCTTAAGGAGCAGCTGGCGATGTGGGATGAGGATCCCTCCCGCTGGCGCAAGCAGACGACGCATGATTTTCTGCTGGTCTCCCTCTATCAGGCACAGTACCTCAACGGGGAACTGACCGTGGAGGAATACCGCGGCAGGCTGATGGAGATCTATGAGAGGAGAAACCGCCAGAGTTATGATTATGACAATGTCTATGTCAATCTGAAGAGTCCCTTCAATTATATCCTGACGCTGGATCCGGCGGACCTGAGCGAAGAGGACCGGGCGCGTCTCCACAGGTTCTATCGCGGGATCTGCGGCTATGCCTTCCGGATGCCCAACGCGGGCACGCTCGGTGAGCTGCTCGAGTATCTGACACCGGTGCTGCGGTATTTTATCGAAGTCCCGGGGGATATCACCTTTGAGGAGATGGGCCTCAGGCTGCTGGCGGCCCTGCATCCGCCGACCTATGTGCATTCCATGACGGTGGCCAATATCTCCAGACAGCTGTGTGCCCATCTGCTGGAGGAGGACCCTTCGCTCTTTGTCGGGGTCTGCGGCTGCGGGAGCGCGGAGGAAGCGGAGGGGAAACGGGAGGAGATCCTGGAATTCACCTATCATGCGGCGCTGTGCCATGATTTCGGCAAGCTCCCGCTGATCGATACGATCTTTGTCTACGGCAGACGCCTGCTGGATTCCGAATTCCATATCATCAGACAGCATCCGGAGCTGGGGGCGGCGCTCATGGAACACCACATCTCCACCGGCGCCTACGCCGATGTGGCCAGAGGACATCACCGCTGGTATAACAATCAGGGGGGCTATCCGGATCATGTGGATACCTCGAAGAGCCCGGTCAAGACGATCATCGATATCGTCACCGTGGCGGACTGCCTGGATGCGGCCACGGACACGATCGGCCGCAGCTACAGCAGGGGAAAGACACTGGAGGCCTTTACACAGGAACTCAGGGAAGGGAGCGGCACCCATTACGCTCCGTATCTGGCGGAGCTGTTCCAGCGCGAGGAGGTCCGCAGGGATCTGGCCTGGATTCTGGATCAGGGCAGGCAGAATAATTACAGCAACGCGTATCTGCTCTTACGCAGTGTGCAGGAGCGGGAGGAGCAGGACAGTGCGAAGCGCACGGACGGGAACGCCGGGACGGCGGGATATGAGAAGGCCCCCGTGGAGACCGCTTCCGGCGGTACCGCTTATATTGAGGTGAAGACCTGCCGTAACGGAGAGGTGGTCTTTTATGAAGGGACGGACAGCGACTGCATGTACGAGGTGCGCGCCGGCCGCGTGGGGATCTACAAGGAATACGGGACGGAGGAAGAGGAGCTCATCACGGAGCTGGGGTCGGAGGATGTCTTCGGCGAGATGGGCATGGTGGAAGGAGCACCCCGCTCCGCCACGGCCGTCGCCATGGAGGACGGGACGGAGGTGGTCCGCATCACCTGGCCGATCCTGGGCGAGTATTTCAAGTCGCGCCCCAGCCGGATCGTGCTGATCATGCAGCAGATCTCGGACAGACTGCGCAGGACAACGCAGATGCAGACGGACGCCGTGCAGACGATCCGCCAGGCCTTGGAAGTCGCCAACACCACGGAGGATCTCGGCGAGATCCGCCGGATCCTGCAGGATCATCTCAAGGAGAACGGCTGATGGAACGGATCCCGAAGCGTGTCAGGACGATCGGCGCGATCCTTCTCACGGCACTGTGCTTTACGCTGCTCGCGGCGTCCGGTCTCACGGATTCCGCGGACGGCGCGGCATCGGATGCGTATTACCAGCATGCGACGTCCGCGGACGGTCTGATCACCGTTGTCGGGATGGATCAGCGGGCCGTGGATGCGCTGGGGCCGATGCCCTGGCCCCGCACGGTCATCGCCGATGCCATCGCTTATCTGAACAGTGATCCCGAAGCGCGACCCGCCGTGATCGCGATCGATACCCTCTATGTGGGGGAGAGCGCGGATCCCGCGGCGGATGCCTATCTGGCGGCTGTCTGCGCGGACGGCGGCAATGTGGTCGTTGCCGGAGCGGGCACCTTTGGCAGTGATCTCATCATCGAAGGGGAAGACTTCTCGGTGGACCCCAGAGCGCTGCTGGCCTGGGACGAGCCCTATCCGGCATTGAAGGAAGCGGCCGCGGTCGGTCATATCAACGCCATGGCGGATGCCGACGGGATCGTGCGTCATGCCCTGCTCTCCGTGGAGGTGCCCGGAGAAGGGACCGTGATGTCCTTCTCCCGGGTGATCTATGAGAAATACTGTGAAGCGGCGGGCCTGACGCCGGGACCTCTGCCGCGCACCTCGGACGGCTTCTTCTATTTCCCCTTTACCGCCCCGGGCGGCGGCTATTACGATCATATCTCCGTCATCGATCTGGTGGACGGGGAGATCGATCCCGCCGTGTTTGCCGGACGGATCGTGCTCATCGGGCCCTATGCGGCGGGCATGCAGGACGAATACCGCACCTCTCTCGATCACGCGGCACCCACCTACGGCGTGGAGATCCAGGCCAATATCGTGGATGCCTTTCGCCGGGGCTTCTTCCCCCGTGAGGTATCGCGCCTCCTGCAGCTCATCCTGCTGTTTGTCCTCTGTCTGGGACTGGGATTTTTCTTCCTGGACCGACCCGTGCTGCAGGCGTTTCTCGGCTGGGCGGGGACGGTCGTGGGGTGGCTCTTTCTGTGTGCCGTCCTCTACCGGGCGGGACATATCCTCCGGGTGCTCCCGGTGCCGCTCTTCGTGACGATACTCTTTGTCGCGTCCGTGGCGGCCAACTATATCCGCGCCAGGATGGAGAAGCACCGCGTGGAGAACACGTTTGGCCATTATGTGGATCCGGCGGTCATGAGAGAGCTCCTGGAGCGGGGAAGCGATGCCCTGGAACTGGGCGGGACCATGACGGACATCGCCGTGCTGTTCGTGGATATCCGCGGGTTTACGACCATGAGTGAAGCGCTGGACCCGCCGACGGTCGTGGAGATCATCAACCGGTATCTGACGCTCACCACGGAGTGCATCATGAAGAATCACGGAACGCTGGACAAATTTGTGGGAGACTGCACGATGGCCTTCTGGAATGCGCCGATCCCTCAGGAGGATCCGGTCTATCACGCCTGCAAGGCGGCGATGGATATGGTGGAGGGCTCCAGGGCCGTCGGCGAGGAGCTCATGGAGCGCTTCGGCAGGACGGTGTCCTTTGGCGTCGGCGTGCATTTCGGTCCCGCCGTCGTCGGCAACATCGGCGCGCCGCTGCGCATGGATTATACGGCGATCGGGGATACGGTGAACACGGCGGCCAGACTGGAAGCCAATGCGCCGGGCGGCAAGATCTATATCTCCCGGGTGGTGGCGGATATCCTGGGAGAGCGGGCCAGGACGACCTCGCTGGGCGGCTCCGTGCCGTTAAAGGGCAAGGCCGCGGGCTTTGAAGTGCTGACGCTGGATGCGCTGGAATGACAGAAAGGCAAGGGTCTCCGCACAGGCACGATGAGATTCATGTAAAGCGCCGGAAACGTCAGTATACGAAAAGTATACATTTGAACGGATCCGTTGATTTTTTCTTGCAACAGAGGGTGGGTAATGATAGTCTTTATTAGGATACGGATCGATCGGTTTCTGTTGGGAGATCAAAGATGAAGAGAGGCTACAGGCAGACATACAGGGTAAGGCTGCACCGGATCATTACCTTGCTGATGGCACTGGCCGTGCTGGTGCAGACGGCATCCCGGGGAGGCGGCACGATCGTCCATGCGGCGGAGGGAGAAGCTTCCACGATCCGGCTGTATAAGACCGAGGGAACTGTGGCCATCAGTGACGGCGACGGTCTGAAGCGCATCAATTCCGAGGGGATGCGCCTGTTTTCGGGAAACAGTATCTCCACGGCGGCGTCCTCCTAT
>JAFXTJ010000067.1 GCA_017535945.1 Lachnospiraceae bacterium | reverse complement strand
TTCGAGGCTGCCCTTCTGCGCGCTCTTGCTCTTGACGACATAGCGCTTCACGCGGGGAGCGATATACTCCGCAACGCGCTTCTCCGCCTCGGAGCCGGTACAGTTAATGACAACGATATAGGGCATGAGGTAGCTCTTCTTATTGACGAAGACGAGGAGCACGAGGCCGATGATGATGCTGCCGAAGACCGCCAGCGGGATCATTCCCGCCGCCAGCACGATACCGGCTGCGATCGACCAGAAGAGGAAGGCGATATCGAGGGGCTCCTTGATCGCCGTCCGGAAACGGACGATGGACAAGGCACCGACCATACCAAGGGAGAGGACCACGTTGCTGGTCACCGCCAGGATCACCAGGGTCGTGATCATCGTGAGCGCCACGAGCGTCACGCCGAAGTTCATCGAATACATCACACCCTGATAGGTCTTCTTATAGATGAGGAAGATGAACATCCCGACGGCAAAGGCCAGGACGATCGCGATGGCCATGTCGAGGATGCTGACGCTGGTCACGTTTTCAAGGAAGCTGGATTTTAAGATGTCTTTGAATGTCATTGTTTTTCTCCTCCGTATGAGATGATCGTTTTATCTGGCAAGAAGCCGGCAGGCTTCGTATTTGGAAAAGGCTCCCGTCCTGCAGGCGGGAAGCTGTACCGCGTCGCGGATGATGTCGGGCAGATAGGCGTCCCATTTGACCTCCATGATGCAGATCCCCGGTGCGACCGGGACCATGGGATGCTCCGTATCCAGCAGATCCGTATAGCATAATCCGGAACGGATGTCATAATCGAGGGTCACGCGGACATTGCCGGGCCGGTAGATGAAGGGCTCTCTCGTGTAGTCCACGATCGTCCTGGCCCGCAGGCGCTCCCCGCGCATCCTGGCGTAGAATTCGCGGATCAGTTCCTGTTTGGAATCCGCCATCCAGTCGATGTCGCCGCGTGCGATCCGCCCGGCCTCCTCCGCGGTGAGCGGGGCGGACACCTTGGTCCCGAGTCCCGCGGCCTTGCTCTTCTTCTCGAGCTTGATCACGGACGTGTCACCGTTGTAATAGCGGATGCGGAATTTCTGTCTCCTGCTCACCCCGTCGATCTTCTCGTTGAGCGCCTTATCCTCGGGGGTGTCGAAGTAAAGGCTGCGGATCAGATATTTCCCGTCCACCGCATGCGGATCCGGCTCCGCGATCGCGCGCATCCGCTGGCGGATGGCAATCATGTCCGATGCTGTGATCTCATGCTTTAACTCATGTCGAAACTGCACGGTTCCTCCTTTCTGCCGCCCGCGGCTCCTGCTGCCGGGTATCCGGCGCGGAGCGCTGCGGGACATGATGTCATGATATACGGGTTTTATGTTCAAATTGTGAAAAGGATATGTAAGAAATGTGTTTTTTCGGGATCCTCATCTCGCGTTGAGATAGACATCCTCGCGCAGATGGAAGCCGCTGTCGATGATCTCGCGGTCCATATTGCCGCGGTCCACCATGATGGGCGCGACACTCACATAGGGCACATCCGAGATGCCGTCGTTCATCGTCTCCGCAGCGTTCACCTCCTGCCCCTGCGCCAGCTGCACCGCACACTCCGCGGCGCGCCTGGCCAGACGCTCGATCGGCTTGTAGACGGTCATCGTCTGCGTCCCCTCCACCACGCGCTGGCATGCGTCGAGGTCCGCATCCTGCCCGACGATCGGGATCCTGCCCGCGCGGCGTCTCTCCGCGTAATACCGGATGGCCTGTCCCGCCAGGGAATCGTTGCCGCACATCACCGCATCCGCCGCGTCCGCGATCTGCGGATTCGCGCCGAGATAGCGGAAGGCCTCCTCGCCGTTCCATTCCGAGGCGTAATAGACATCCTCGATCGTATAAGGTCCCTCCGCCGCGTTCAGTTCCCTGTCAAAGCCCGCGTTCACGAGGCTCACGTTGTGGTCCTTCCTGGGTCCGTTGATCTTGATGATCCGGCCGCCCTCGGGCAGGGCCGCCATGATGGCGTCCGCCATGTATTTGCCCACCATGCCGTTGTCAAAGGAGATGTAGAGATCCACGCCGCTGCCCAGGATCAGACGGTCGTAGGCGATGACCGGGATGCCCGCCTCATGCGCCTCCTCCACCTCTTTTTTGAGCGCCGTGCAGTCCACGGCGATGACGACGATGACATCCGTCTTCTTATCGATGAAATACCGGATCTGCTCCTTCTGCCGCTCGACATCGCCGGTGGCGTTCTGCACATTGACGGAGGCGCCGAGATCCTTGGCCGTGGAGACGAAGATGTCCCGGTCGCGCTCCCAGCGCTCGATGACGAAGCTCTCAAAGGTGACGCCGATCTGTACCGGCTCCTCCCCGGGCTCCTTTGCACTTGCTTCCCCGCTCTCCGCCGCCGCGCTGCCGCAGGATGCGCAGACGCACACGAGCAGCACGCAGGACAGGATAGCCGTGAACCTCGCGATCATTCTCCTCATCATACGCCTCCTCCGGCTTCCAGAGCCGTGCGGTACTCCGTCGGGGTGACCCCCTCCGCCTTCTTAAAGATCCTCGAGAAATAGTTGGGATCCGCGTAGCCGACGGCCGTGCAGATATCCTTGACGGACATCGCGGGATCGGCGAGCAGCTCCTTCGCCCGGTTCACGCGCAGCGCCGTCAGATACTCCATAAAGGTCTCGCCCGTCTCCTCTTTAAAGAGACGCGAGAAGTAATACGGGCTCACATCCGCCCGCGAGCTAACCTCGTCGAGTGACAGATCCCGGTCGAAATTCTCCCGCATGTAACTGCGCGCCGATTCGATGACGCTGTCCTCCCGTTCCTCCTTGCGCGTTGCGATATCGCGGGCCGCCTGCACGGTCTTGTCCGTGAACCAGATGCGCAGAGACGGGAAATCCCGCATCCCGGTCACGGTCGGCAGATAATCGGTGCGGCGCAGGAAGCGGTAGGTCATGCCGCCCGACTCGTAGGCCAGATGCTCCGCCCACAGCACGAATTCCAGGCATTTGAGCTGTGCGTCCACCAGCGCCTCCGGATGCGTCTGCTCCATCCAGTCAAAGAATTTGCCGGCGATCTGCGCGGTCTCCCCCACATCCCCGTGCTGCACGGCGGCAAAGAGACGCTTCTCGAGATCGATCGGATAATCCGGCTCATAGGCGCAGCCCACGGGCAGGTCCTTGACATGCGCGATCTCCGCGCCGGTGAAATCCAGCGCCTCCAGCGCCTGCTTATACGAGGTCGCGATCTGCGGCAACGGCTCCACGGAGCCGATTCCGATGCGGAAGGCGGCATCGAACCGCTCGCCAAGCTCCCGGATCAGTGTCTCGCTCCGCTCGATCAGGGAGACGCGGGCATTGTAATCCGCGGAGGCGTTCGCCGCCGGGAAGAAGCAGATCACCTTGTTCGACAGGAGCGGACCCACGATACAGTTGAAATGTCCGCGGATCACATCTCGGAGCTTCGCCGCCTCGGTCTGGATCCGGATGCCGGTCCCGACGGGGTTCCCGGCACCTTCTCCGGGCTCGTCCGCGGTGATGACCACCATGAAGCCGTATTCCTCCTCGATTCCCAGGAGCGTACGGTATTTCTCCGCTTCCGCTTCGTTGCCCTGGAAGAGGACGGAATAGATGAAACCGCTCTCGATGATGGGCGTCACGGTCTCGATCTTCTCCCGAATCTGCAGCTCGTTCTTCCGGCGCGTTCTCGCGGCATCCACCTGCGCCATGGCGCGGCGCATGACCTCCTCGATGGCATCCCTCGAGAACGGCTTGTTCAGATAATCCAGAACGCCCAGCCCGATGGACTGTCTGGCGTAGTCGAATTTGTCATAGGCCGTGAGCACGATGAAGATCGTGTTCTCATTGCCGGTGCGGATCTCCCGCATCGCCTCGATCCCGTTGATGCCGGGCATCTGGATATCCATAAAGGCGATATCCGGGCGGAACGTCTCCGCCAGTTCGATGACGGCCCGTCCGGTCTTGGCGGAACGGATCTCGCACTGCCCCGCAAAGCTCTCCTCCAGGATATAGCGCAGGGAATCCGTGACGATCCCCTCGTCGTCCGCCAGCATGACCTTATACATGGGCGTTCTTCTCCTTTCCTCCGTCCGCATCCGCTCCGTCGCCTGCCGGCTCCGGCTCCTCCTCCCGCGGTGCGGGCAGGATCAGTTCCACCATGGTGCCCTGCCCCTCGCCGGGGCTCGTGATATGCAGCACATCCTCCACGCCGTAGTAGAGCCGCATCCGCGCCATCACGTTCATCAGCCCCACGCCGTTGGAATCCTTCATCACGGGATTGATCCCGGCATTGCCGGTGAGCACCTCTTCGATCCGCTCCGCGCTCATCCCCGCGCCGTTGTCGCGGACACGCACTCGGACCGTGTCCTCCTCCCTGACCACCTCGAGGCGGATGCGCTTCTCATGATCCACATTGCGGATGCCGTAATTGACGGCATTCTCCACGATGGGCTGCAGGATCATGCCGGGGACCGGGATACCCGTGCAGCTCTCGTCGATCTGCTTGTCAAAGAGGATCTCCCCGGAAAAGCGCACATTGAGGATGTAGACATAGTTATCGACGAGACCGATCTCATCCGCGAGCGTGGTCTCGGAATCGCCGCGCTTTAATTTATACCGGAAGAAGGCCGCCATATTCTGGATGAAGACGCTCGTCTTGTCCGCACGTTCCAGCATGGCCAGCTGCGCGCCCGCGTTTAAGGTGTTGAACAGGAAATGCGGATTGACCTGCGCCTGCAGGTATTTGAGCTCCGCGTCCTTTAAGTGCGTCTCCATCATGATCTCCCGCTGTCTGACGGGATCGAGGATGTTCTTGGTGAGGATGAGCGTCACGAGGACATCGACAAAGGCCACGGCCGCCATCACGAACATCGTGACATACTCCAGCCGTCTGAAGGAGCCCGACAGGATGACATAGTTGCCGGAGTTGTAGGCGAACTGCTCGCTGTTGAAGCTGTAGATGTAATCGTTGATATAGCCGTAGAGACGCTCCGCACGCTCATAGGTCGTATTGTAACGGTCCACGACGCGGCCGCGCTTGGCGCGGATCGTCTCCGAGGTTACCTCGAGCCAGCTCTCCGAGAGGTTCACGATATCCGTCAGGACCACGCGGCTCTCTCTGTCGCTCTCGGCCTCCGACAGGGCGGCCAGACGGTCCCGGTACTCCTGCTCGGCGTCGAAATAGCGCTCGATGGCCTCCGTGGACTTCGTGTTGAGATAGTCCGTCATGCTGCTCTCCACCTCTTTGAGCGAACCGGAGAGCTCTCCGATGAGGAGGTTGGTCGCATAGGCACGGTTCAGGCCTTCCATCGACCGGTTGATGTTGATGAACAGCAGGATATTGACTGCGATGATGGCAAGCGAAGACAGCGTCACGAGCAGTACCAGACGCGACTGGACGGACACGGGCTTCCTTGTTTTCTTCTCCGCGCTACGCACCCGCATCCTCCTCGGTCCCGGCATCCAGGCGCTCCCCGACATTCTCTCCCGAGATCACCTCGATATCCGCCGGGAAGAACTCGTTCACATAGCCGGAGGACATGTATTCCTCCAGAGCCTCCATGCAGAAGCGCCCCATCTGCTCCGTGTTCACGGTGACGGTGGCGGTGATGATGCTCTTTTCAATGGAGGAGAGGATCGTGTCATTCTCATAGAAGCCGTAGACGATGGTCTCGCCCACGCGGTTGTAGTCCACGAGCGCCTGGCAGACGCAGGTGGTATAGACCTCGTTGAGGCATACGATGATCTGCGGCATCCCGTCGCTGCCGCGGAACATGGAGCTGATGGCCTCCTCGGCGCCGAAGGCGGTGTTCTCAGGCACCGTCATCGTCGTGAGGTTGAAATACTGCGAGCCGTCGAGACGTTCGAGCGTCTCGCGGATCCCCTGGAAGATGATATTCTGTCCGGATCCCTCCGAGTCGGCGCTCATGAGGATCAGCACATCCTTGGGATCGTCGCTGGCATTCCTCAGGATCAGCCGGCCGAAGCTCTGACCGAGATCGTAGTACCCGAAGCCGACAAAGCTGCGTCTGGCGGAAGCCGTATTGTCCCGTCCCACGGTGATCACCGGGATCCCCTCCGCGTCCGCGCGGTCGATGAGCTCCTGCATCTGCGTGCTCTCATCGGCCTCCACGATGATGCCGTCCACACCGGCATCCACGGCGATCTCCATCCGTTCCTC
This sequence comes from Lachnospiraceae bacterium, assembly GCA_017535945.1. GTDB lineage: Bacteria > Bacillota > Clostridia > Lachnospirales > Lachnospiraceae > Butyrivibrio. The sequence goes on along the minus strand of JAFXTJ010000067.1, from coordinate 8,288 downwards.
CTTGGTATAGGCGGTCGTGAGATTGTCGCCGATGAGCTCGAGATGGTCGTTGTTCAGCGCGGCCTCTTCCCTGGCCGCGTCATAGATCGCACGGTAGAGGTGGTCCTGTCCGTCCCGGCAGACAAAGGCGTAATGCCTGCGGTAATCCTCTCCCGCAGAGCGCTCCGTGACGGAGCCGGCCGCGGTGCCGGCATAGAGATAGGCGGCGACGAGCGTCACCGCTGCGGCGATGATGATGAAAAATGCGATCAGAAAGCCGATCCTGCGCACCTTGTGTTCCTTCAAGCAGTTCCTCCGCTATTCACAGTATGAGCATCGCGTCGCCGAACGAAAAGAACCGGTAACGTTCCCGCACCGCCTCCTCATAGGCGGCGAGGACGTGATCCCGTCCGGCAAATGCCGACACCAGCATGAGCAGCGTCGACTCCGGCAGATGGAAGTTGGTGATAAGCCCGTCCACCGCCTTGAACCGGTATCCCGGATAGATGAAGATCCCGGTCTCCATGCGTCCCGCCTGCACCGTCCCGTCCTCGAGAGACAGGCTCTCCAGCGTCCGCACGGAGGTGGTGCCCACGCAGATGATGCGCCCGCCGGCCGCGCGTGCTTCGTTGACCGCCCGCGCCGTCTCTTCGCTGATCTCGCACAGCTCCGTGTGCATCACATGCTCTCTCACGTCCGCCACCTTGACCGGGCGGAAGGTGCCCAGTCCCACATGGAGCGTGACGAATTCGGTCCCTATCCCCGCGTCGCGCAGCGTCTGCAGCAGTTCCTGTGTGAAATGCAGTCCCGCCGTTGGCGCCGCCGCGGAGCCCTCATGCTTCGCGTAAACGGTCTGGTACCGCTCCCGCATCTCCCGCGGGAGTTTGTGCGTGATGTACGGCGGCAGAGGCATCTCGCCCAGGGCGTCCAGGACTTCCTCCCAGATGCCGTCAAAAGAGAACCGCACGATCCGGTTGCCGTCCGGCAGCACTTTGTCGATCACGGCCGTGAGCGCGGCTTTTTCCGTCCCGGGATGACTCCCGAAGAGCACCTTTGCGCCGGGGCGCAGTTTCTTCCCCGGACGGACCAGGCACTCCCAGTCGCAGCTGTTTTCGCAGCCCTCTTCCGCTTCCGCCGTCTCGGGCAGGCGCTTTAACAGCAGGATCTCCGCCGCCGCGCCGGTATCCGCCTTGGCGCCCAGAAGCCTCGCCGGGATCACACGGGTATCGTTGAAGACCAGACAGTCGCCGGGACGCAGAAAGGACGGCAGCTCCCGGAAGATATGATGGGACACCGCGCCGCTTTCCCGGTCCAACTTTAAGAGTCTGGACGCACAACGATCTGCCAGAGGATCCTGAGCGATCAGTTCCTTCGGCAGATCGTAAGCGTAATCGGATGTGGAATAACCGGTCACCGGCGCGTCAGCCATCCCGGACACGGCATTCTCAGTTGGTCAGGGAGGCCTTCTTCAGAAATGCGGCATAGGCACGGTAGGCCTCATAGACGTCCGCCTTGCTGACAGCCTCCCAGGGGGCGTGCATGTTGAGCACCGGCACCCCGGAATCGATGACATTCATCCCGTAGAGCGCGAGGATATAGGCGATGGTCCCGCCGCCGCCGATATCCACCTTGCCCAGCTCCGCGGTGTGATAGGTGATGTCCTCCGCGTCAAAGATCGCGCGCAGATGCGCGAGATACTCCGCGTTGGCATCGTTGGAGCCGGACTTGCCGCGGGAACCCGTAAACTTGGACAGGGCCACGCCGCCGCCCAGATAGGACGCGTTTTTCTTCTCAAAAGCGGAGGCGAACTGCGGATCAAAGGCCGCGTTCACATCCGAGGAGAGCATGCAGGAATCCGCGAGGCATCTGCGGAGCGCGAGCTCGCTGTACTGCCCGGCGAGGTTCATGACCTCCGCCAGCGTATTCTCGAAGAAACGGCTGCGCATGCCGGTGGCGCCGACGCTGCCGATCTCCTCCTTGTCCACGAGGATGCAGCAGCCCGTGCGCTTTAAGTCTCCCGCCTCCGCGATCGCGCGGAAGGAGGGATAGGCGCAGACCCGGTCATCATGCCCGTAGGCCAGGATCATGGAACGGTCAAACCCTGCGTCCCTGGCCTTGCCGGCCGGCACGATCTCGAGCTCGGCGGAGATGAAATCCTCCTCCTCGATCCCGTACTGATCCTTCAGGATCGCGAGGATCCCGCGTTTCACGGCGCCGGACAGTTTCCCGTCCGCGGCGGAATCGCGCTCCGTGGCGCTAACCGCATACTGCTGCCCCGTCGTGAGCTTTGACGATGCCGTCTTCTTCTGCGCCGCCGTAGCTTTCCCGCTCTCCACGATGAAAGGCTTGCTCCCGACGACGAGGTCGAGCGCCTCTCCTTCGATGACCTTGGATGCCTTCTTCTCCATCTGATCCTGTGCGAGGTGGATGAGCAGATCCGAGAAGAAGAACACCGGATCATCCTCGTCCTCGCCGATATTTAGCTGCGCGATGCTGCCGTCCTTCTTCACGAAGACACCGTGGATCGCGAGCGGCAGCGTCACATACTGGTATTTCTTGATGCCGCCGTAGTAGTGCGTATCAAGATAGGCGATCCCGTTGTCCTCGTAGAGCGGGTTCTGCTTCACATCCGAACGGGGGCTGTCGATATGGGCGCCGAGGATGTTGATGCCGTTCTCGAACGGCTCGCTGCCGAGCTTGAACAGGACGATCGTCTTGTTCATCCAGACGCTGTAGACCTTATCGCCTTTCTTTAATTTTCTCCTCGTGCCGACGAGGGTCTTGAGATCCGTGAAGCCGGCGGCCTCCGCCGCGTTGACGATGGTCTCCACGGCCTCGCGCTCGGTCTTGGCGCTGTCCAGGAAGCTCTTGTAGTCATCGGCGAATTTCCCGACCGCTCTTTGCTGCGCGGCGGTATACACCGTCCATGCGTTTCTTCTGTTCATAGGTCAGTCCCTCCGTATGTCTGGTAAATGTGCCATCCCCACTATATTCCCGCGGGATGGGAAAGTCAAACACCCCTGAGCTCGATGTTCATGCTGCCAAGACCGTTTAAGATCTTCTTCATCACGGCCTGGACCTCCTCATCGGAGAGCGTCTTCTCGCTGTTGCGGAAGGTCATCGAATAGGCCATCGACTTGAAGCCCTCGCCGATCTGCTCGCCCTCGTACAGGTCGAACAGGTGCACACTCTCGAGCGTCTTGCCGCCGCGCTGGCGGATCATCTTCTCGATGTCGCCCGCGGGGATCTCACGCGGCACGAGCATGCTGATGTCCCTCGTCACGGCCGGGAATTTCGCGAGACCGCGGTAGCGGTGGTCAAAGCCGGCCTGCTCCACGATCTGCGGCAGATCGAGCACCGCGAGATAGACACGGGTCTTGATGCCGTAATTCGATGCGACCTCCGGATGGAGCTCCCCGAGATATCCGACCGCGGCACTGTTCTTGCCGGCGATCAGCCGGACCTGTGCCTGACGTCCGGGATGGAGATACGGCTTCTTCTCCCCTTCGGGGTAAGGTGTGATCTCCGCGCGGTCAAGCAGGGAGAGGCTCTCCAGCATCTCTTCCACAACACCCTTCATGGTGAAGAAATCACCTGCCCCGTAGAAGCCCAGCGTCAGCTGCATCCGCTCGTCGGGCAGCTTCGTCGGCGGGATCTCTTCGGCGAGATAGATGTTGCCGAGCTCGTAGAGACGCACATCCTTGTTGCGGCGGTTGAAATTCGTCGACAGGCTCGTGAGCATGCCGTTTAAGGAGATCGTCCGCATCACGGAGAAATCCTCTCCGAGCGGGTTCGCGATCCGGATCGCCTGCCGCTCCGGCGCATCGGCGGGCAGCAGCAGCTGGTCGAAGACGCGCGGTGATTCAAAGGAATAACTGTAGGCCTGCGAGAAACCGGCGTAGCGTGCGACCTCGCGGAGGACCTTTTCCACCGTGAGCTTCTTGGTGAGGCCGCCCATCGTGGCACTGTTCTTCGGCAGTGTCACCGGGATCCTGTCATAACCGTAAAACCGTGCAATTTCTTCCGCAATATCGCACATTGCGTTCAGATCCTGGCGGAAGCTCGGCACGATCACCTCGTCGCCCTGCACCTCAACTTCCTCTTTGTTCAATATTTCGATCATTTCTTCACGGCTTATCGTTGTGCCGAGAAGGGCATTGATCTTGTCGGGTTCCAGCGGAATGTGCTTTAAGGGCTTGAGCGGCTGGCCTGCCTCGACCATGCCGGCCGCCACACGCCCGCAACCCAGCTCCTCCACGAGGGCGCAGGCGCGGTTGATCGCCGCCTCGGCATTCGCGGGATCGAGTCCCTTTTCGAAGAAGCCGGAGGCGTCCGTGCGCAGACCGATGCGCTTGGCGGATCTGCGGATGTTGGGTCCGTTAAAGGTCGCCGCCTCGAAGAGAACGGTCTTGACCTGATCCGTGATCATCGAATTCTCGCCGCCCATGATGCCGGCGATACCGATCTCCTTCTCGGCGTCGCAGATCATGAGGACGTCGTCGTCCATCTCCCGCTCCTCGCCGTCGAGGGTCGTGAACTTATCTCCGTTCTTCGCGCGCCGCACGATGATCTTGTGCCCGGCGACGGTATCCAGGTCAAAGGCGTGCATCGGCTGGCCGTACTCGAGCATCACATAGTTGGTGATATCGACGAGGTTGTTGATCGGACGGATGCCGCAGGAACGGAGCCTGTCGCGCAGCCACTTGGGGCTCTCGGCGATCCTGATATCCGTGCAGATCCGCGCGCAGTAGCGGGTGCAGAGCTCCGGATCCTGCACCTCGACGCTGATGAGATCCGCGGTCTTTACCTCCGTCTCGGTGAACTTCACGACGGGCGGCTTGAACGCAAGTCCCAGCGTCGCAGCGGTCTCCCGCGCGATTCCTAAGACACTATAGCAGTCCACACGGTTCGAGGTGATCTCGAATTCGAAGAGAGCGTCCTTAAGGCCCATCGCCTCGACGCCGTCGCTGCCGACCTCCGGCAGGCCGTCCTCCTCGCGGAAGATGTGGATCCCCTCGGGGTTGGACTCGGGATACAGGTTCTTATCGCAGCCCAGCTCCTCGATGGAGCACATCATGCCGTTGCTCTCGATGCCGCGCAGTTTCCCGGCCTTGATCGCGATGCCGTTCTCCGGCAGGGGGCCGCCGTCGTGGCCGCCCGCGACCCGTCCGCCCGAGAGGACGACGGGGATCACGGCACCGGGGAAGAGATTCTGCGCCCCGGTCACGATCTGGATCTGCTCACTGCCGATGTCCACCTGGCAGATCACCAGCTTGTCGGCATCGGGATGGGGATCGATCTTTAAGACCTTGCCCACCACGATCTTTTCCAGATTCTTATCCAGTCTCCGCCAGGTCTCGCCCTTCGTCCCCGAGAGCGTCAGCCTGTCGAAGAGTTCCTGTCCGGAGATGTCCAGCTCCGGCACATATGCTTTGATCCATGAATAGCTCGCGTTCATAATCTCCTCCTTATTAGAACTGTGCCAGGAAGCGGCTGTCGTTCTCGTACAGGAGCCGCATGTCGTCTATCTCGTATTTAAGCAGGGCAATCCGCTCGAGTCCCACACCGAACGCGAAGCCCGTGTACTCGTTCGGATCGATGCCGCTCATCTCGAGCACGTGCGGGTGCACCATGCCGCAGCCCAGGATCTCGATCCAGCCGGAGCCCTTGCAGAAGCGGCATCCCTTGCCGCCGCACTTGAAGCACGAGACATCCATCTCCGCCGAAGGCTCGGTGAACGGGAAATGATGCGGGCGGAACTTCGTCTTCGTCCCCTCGCCGAACAGTTTCCTCGAGAACTCGTCGAGCGTCCCCTTGAGATCCGCAAAGGTGATCCCCTTGTCGATCACGAGTCCCTCCACCTGATGGAAGGACGGGGAATGCGTGGCATCCACCTCGTCCGCACGGAACACGCGGCCCGGCGAGATCATCTTGATGGGGAGACGTCCCTTTTCCATCTCATGAACCTGTGCCGAGGAGGTCTGCGTACGCAGCAGCAGATCCCCGTGGATGTAGAAGGTGTCCTGTTCATCCTTGGCCGGATGGTCCGCCGGGATATTGAGCGCTTCAAAATTGTAGTAGTCCTTCTCGATCTCGGGACCTTCCACGACTTCATACCCCATGCCGATGAAGATGTTCTCGAGTTCCTCGAGGGCGATGGTATTGGGGTGTCTGTGTCCGACGTTCATGCGCTTTGCGGGCAGGGTCACATCGATGACCTCGCCGGCAAGTCTTGCATTTAAGAGCGCGGCCTCGAATTTCTGCTTCCTCTCATCCAGCATGGCTTCGATCTCCGCACGGGTGTCGTTCACCAGCTGGCCGACCTTCGGGCGGTCCTCCGGCGCCACGTCCTTCATGCTCTTTAAGATCCCGGTGAGTTCCCCTTTCTTGCCGAGCACGGAGACACGGATCTCATTGAGTTTGTCCGGGTCCGCCGCCTGTGCGATGGCTTCCAGTGCCTTTTCCCGGATCCCGTCGAGGGTTTCCTTGATCATGGTTCTTCCTCCTTGGTGATTGATGGTTGCCTGACTGTTATCTGTGTGTTGTCCGGGGATCACTTCCCGGCAGACTTCACAGCATGTGCGCCCGGATCTCCTCCCCGCTCATCGGCGAGAGGTAAGCCGGCGCGATATCAAACATGGTCTTTGCTCCGTTGACGCCCTCTTTGTTAAGACGGGACACGGCGCGGGCTGCCGCCGCGAGGACACTCCCCGTAAACTCGGGATTGGAGTCCAGCGTCAGCCTGTACTCCACCACATGGCGGTTTTCCCCTGTGGAACCGGTGTAGATCACGGAGCCGCCGTGCGGGAGGCCCTTGTGGTCCCTGTCGAGTTCCTCCTGCGTGATAAAGGTCACGGTGGTGTCATAATCCGCGAAGTAATTGGGCATGGTCTTGATCTCTTCCTCGATCTTCTTCAGATCCGCGCCCTCTTTCGCAACCACATAGCACTCTCTCGTATGCTTCTCTCTCGTCGTGAGCTCCGGTCTCTCGCCGCTGCGCACACGCTCAAGCGCCTCGGGGACGGGGACGGTGTACTGTCTGGCATCCTGTACGCCCTCGATCCGGCGGATCGCATCGCTGTGGCCCTGGCTCACGCCCCTGCCCCAGAAGGTATAGGCTTCGCCCTCCGGCAGGATGCTGGCCGCATAGAGGCGGTTCACGGAGAACATGCCCGGATCCCATCCGCAGGAGATCAGACCGATATGACCGCTCTTCTTCGCAGCGGCGTCCACGGCCGCAAAGTGCTCCGGGATCCGTGCGTGGGTGTCAAAGCTGTCCACGACGTTGTACAGCGCCGCGTATTTCGGTGTCATCTCCGGCAGATCCGTTGCGCTTCCGCCGCAGAGGATGAGGACATCCAGGTCCTCTTTGCCGCCCTCGAGCGCGTCCGCGGAGAGCACCTTTACCCCGGGTGTTTTGATCTGCACGCCCGCGGGATCCCTGCGGGTATAGACCGCGACGAGTTCCTGATCACTGTTCGCGGCGACCGCCTTCTCCACGCCTCTGCCGAGATTGCCATAGCCCAGGATACCGATCTTCATTGCCATTGCCGTTTCCTCCTTTTGAAATAAAAAATCCCCGACATCCTACAGATGTCAGGGACGAAATCTCATTCCGCGGTACCACCCTGTTTTCCGCCTCCGGCGGACACTCACAAGAGCCTTTCAGCTCTTTTGCGTCTTACGCGCGCTCACGTCGCGGACTACTCGCTTCCTTTCCCCCGCGATGCTCCGGTGCGAAATTCCCGATGCGTGCCCCGCAGGCGGCTTCCAGCCGACGACCGCCCTCTCTTGCCGGGGATATGCGCATCATCCCGGGGCCATGCCCCACACCATCCTCGCATATGCATTGAATTGTACGCGCCCGCACGGCGCTTGTCAATAAGAAATCCCCGCAAGAGCCCATGGGACGTCAGTTTCCGTAATACTCCTCTATTGTGACCAGCCATACGGCGAAATATTCATCTTTGAACATATCCGATGAATACTCTGTTTCGCCGTTGTTGAAGAACACGGTACGCTTCCCGTAATCGAGTAGCGTAGAAGAACCGCTCCGGCGATCATCCGGCCTGTTATGGCGCGCATTCCTCCCGCGTGCGCAAATCCGTTCCTGCTGTGACCTGTTTCTGCAGGCATTTTCTCAACCTCCCGTTCCTTTCGTCTGATGGAAACAGGGATATTATACACATATGCAAAAATATTAAGTTCTGCGAGTCACCGTTTCATATAACCGGTCCATCCCCCACGAAACACACAAACAAACAGACGAAGCCGCCATTTTCATGCGTTTTCGTCTGTTTTTCGTCTTT
>JAFXTJ010000009.1 GCA_017535945.1 Lachnospiraceae bacterium | reverse complement strand
TACCGCAGGGGGCCGCTCTGGCTTCTGGCGATCGGCGCCTATACGGCTTCGGATTTCCGGCTTATCGGTGCCTATCCGGGTAAGATCTTTCGCTGGGGGTATTTTCCGCCGTTTTCGGACCGGGATGCGGAGATCCTCGAGCGCGCGCCGTGGGGTGCCGGATCAAGGACGGAACTCGTCTGGGCCGGCCGTTTTCTTCCCCTGAAGCACCCGGAGCTCGCTCTGCACGGTGTGAAGCATCTCGCGAGTACCGGGGTGGACTGCCATCTCACCATGATCGGGGACGGGGAACTCAGGGAAGACATTGAGAAATATCTCATGGACAACAACCTGACGGACCGCGTGACGCTGACCGGTTATCTCTCTCCGGAGGAGACCAGGGAGCGGATGCGGCATGCGCAGATCCTGCTGTTCAACAGCGATCATCTGGAGGGCTGGGGAGCGGTCGTGATCGAAGCTATGAGCGAAGGTCTCGCCGTCATTGCCGGAAATGAGGCGGGCGGCCCGGCGGTCCTGATCAGGGACGGCATCAACGGCCTCCTGTATCCGGGGACCGATGAGGCGGCTTTTGTCAGCTGTCTCACCAGGCTGGCGCGGGATCCTGCGGAGGCGGACCGGATGGGCCGGGCGGCTTACGCGGAGATCCGGGATCTGTGGAATGCGCGCCACGCAGCCGGGGAACTGCTTGGCTTCTGCGAACATATCCTGAACGGCACGCCTTACACCCCGCCGGAGGAGGGACCCATGAGTGCGGATCCCGCGCGGCGCCCTTATGTGCGGACGGGAGGCTGAGATGCATCCTGTGAATAAGATCAGTGTCATCGTACCCGTATATAATACCAGGTGTTATTTATCCCGCTGCCTCGATTCTCTGCTGGCCCAGACTTTTCCCGCGGAGCGGCTGGAGATCATCGTTGTGGATGACGGCTCCACCGATGACAGTGCCGCGCTGGCGGAGGACTATGCGCGCAGGCACGGGAATATCCGGCTGATCCGCCGGGAGAACGGCGGATCCAGCGCGGCGAGAAACACCGGGATCGATGCGGCTACCGGGGATCATCTGGGTTTTGTGGACAGTGACGATACGGTTTCTCCCGATATGTATGAGGCGCTGGCAGCTTTTATTGAAGCCACGGGCGCGGAGATGGTCCAGACCGGGCGGGACGAGATCGCGGAAGACGGCACGGCACTGCCGTCTGTCGTGGCGATCCCCGAAGAGGAGACCTGGATCCGCTCGGAGGAAATGCTCTTCTCTCTTCTGCTGCATGAGGGGGACGCGTCCTTTTGTACAAAACTTACGGCGAAGCGTCTCTTCGACGGCGGAGAAGGGGAGGCACCGCTTCGTTTTCCCGAGGGGGAGCTCAATGAGGATTTCCGGCTCCTCCTGCAGATGCTGGAGCGGATCGACCGTCTGGGATCACTGCCCCGCCGGGATTATCATGTATGTTACCGCACCGGCAGCAATTCCAGGAGACGTAGAGAAGACGCAGACTATTTTCCTCCGGTCTTTACCGATATCGTGAACAATGCCGACTTTGCCGCGGCGCTGGTCGAAGAGAAGCATCCGGGGATCCGTCCTGCGGCAGCGCGCTTCGCTTTGGTGCAGCGGCTGGATTACCTGCTCCATATCCCGGTATCCCGGATGCGCGGGGACAATGAATTTTACCGCCGGGTGGTCGACTATATCCGGCACAACAGACGGGAGATCTTCCTCAATCCGTATCTGTCGGGCAGGGAGCGCCGGAATCTGTTCCTCCTGTCTCTGGCACCGCGCACGCTGCGTGCGCTCCACAAGCGGGTGAAGCGGCTGTGAGGGGGCGCAGGGGGATCCGGGCAGCCTGCTTCTCGGGTATTCTGCTGCTGGGGATCGCGATGGTCCTCTTCTTCGGCACGCAGAAGCAGGGATTCCACGAGGATGAGCTGTATTCGTACTATTCTTCCAACCGGACGGCGGGACTCTTCACACCGGACAACACCTGGGTCGATACGGCGGAGATCACGGCGGAATTCACGGTGCTGCCTGCGGAGCGTTTCCGCTACGGACTGGTGCACACCGTGCAGTCCTGGGATGTGCACCCGCCGCTCTATTACGATCTGCTGCATACAGCATGCTCCCTGACGCCCGGGCTGTTTTCCAAATGGCAGGGGATCGCCGTCAATCTTGCGGCGTATATCGCTGTGTTTTTCCTGCTGTTTCTGATCCTCAGGGAGTGCCGGCTTTCATTCCGTCTGCGGGCGCTTTTTCTCCTCGTCTGGGCGGTCCATCCGCTTACGGTTTCCGCTGCCATGTTCATCCGGATGTATCTGTGGCTCACGGTATGGGTGCTGGCCTGTCTGCTCCTGCATCTGCGGCTGCTGCGCGGGATGACAAAGCTCCGCATGGCGGGTGTGATGGCGGTGAATTTTCTTGGATTTCTCACACATTACTATTATGTGATCTGGCTCTTTTTTACGGCACTGACCGTTTGCGTTTTCTGGTTTCTGCAGAAAACGGAGGATACGGAGGCAACGGAGATGAGCACCCGGCTGATGAGGATCCTGCGCTACGGTCTGTGTCAGGCGGTTTCCCTGGCGGCCTGTGTCCTGATCTATCCGGCATGTCTCAGACATATCCTGCGGGGGTATCGCGGACAGGAGGCGGTCGGCGCCTTTTTCTCCGTCGGGGACTGGGGGAGAAGGATCGCCTTCTTCGGCGGTCTGCTGAATGACTATCTGTTCTCGGGAACCCTTCCGGTGTTTTTGTTCCTGTTCATCGTGCTCGCGTTGGCGGGCGGCCGCAGAGACAGGAGATTCAAACTCTCCACGATCCTCGTCGCCGTACCGGCCGGCGGCTATTTCCTTGTGGTTTCCGAGACGGCGCTGCTTTTGGGCAACACTTCCAACCGCTATCTGATGCCGGTGGATCCGCTGTTCCTGCTGTTGTTCATCTCGGCCGGGGACTATCTGCTCACCCGGTTTCTGAGCGGGCTGAAAACGATGGGCGGAGAACCAACGAAGAAAAGCCTCTTTGTCAACCGCATCGTCCGTGCGACACTGCGTTTTCTGTATGCGGGCCTCCTGCTCTTTATTGTCGCCCGGGGGCTGTTTGCGGAGGATCATGTCCTCTTTCTCTATCCGGAAAACCGTGCCGCCGTCGGGACAGCACGTGCAAACCGTGACATTCCCGCCATCGTCCTGTATAATGAAGAGACGCCGGACAATATCTGGAGACTGTATGACAAACTCTCCTGCTTTCCGCGGCTGTATTTCGTGAACGCGGCCGGGGAGGAACCGGTCCCTGCCGATGCGCTGCCGGATTCGGAAGACTGGTATGTGTTCGCCGCCGATACAGCGGACAATGCCGACCGGGACAGGCGTCTGTCGGAACTTATGCGGCTGGGCTCCGGCCACGGGACCAAGGAGTTTGTGATGCGTGATGCCATGTGGACATGGTACAGACTGAGATAGGGATGGATCCTTCGCATCAGACAAAACTGCTCAGCATTATCGTCCCCGTGTACAACATGGCGGGGGAGGGGAAACTTGCCCGCTGTCTGGACAGCCTCCTGGCACAGACGATCCTGAAGCTGCAGCCGGGACGAACGGAGATCCTCGCGGTGGATGACGCGTCCACGGATGATTCCCTCCGGGTGCTCAGGGACTACGAGAAGCGGAGCGGCGGAGTGCTCACGGTGATCGCCTCACCGGAGAACCGGAAGCAGGGCGGGGCGAAGAATCTGGGTCTCGCCGCAGCGCAGGGCGAATGGATCGGTTTCATCGATGCCGATGACTGGGTAAGCCCCGATTACTATGAGCGGCTCCTGGCCGAAGCGGAGCGCACCGGCGCGGATATGGCGGGCTGCGATTACTCGCTGGTGGATCATCCCACGATGACACCCGGTGAACGCGTACCGAATAATGATCCTGCACAGGCGGGGATGCTGGACAAAAATAAATATCAGTTGTTATTGTTGGACTCCGGGAGCCTCGTAGTCAAGATCTACCGGCGCCGGATCATCTTCGGGGACACGCTGGCCCCCTGCCCCGCGGGACGCCACGGGACGGGTACCTTTCCGGAGGGGATCTTTTACGAGGATAATGCGGTGGCGGCGACCTGGATGCTGCGGGCGACGAATTTCGCCTATCTGCCCGAACCGCTGTATTTCTATTACCAGCACGGCACCTCGACGGTGCATACACTTTCGGAGAGCAATCTGAATGACCGGATGGAGGCGGGACGGCTGCTGCTTGCGGAGGCGGAGCAGGGCGGTTATCTGGAAGCCTACCGTCCGGAGATCGAATTCCTCTTTACGAACCTCTTTTACCGCAATACGCTGTTTTCCGCCATGGCGGGCTATCGGACGGGAGAGGGACCGGGAGAGCGGCGGGAGTCCGTCTATCGTTTCACGAAGCGGCTGGCACGGGAGATGCGGGACGCTTTTCCGCGATTTTATGAGAATCCGTATTACAGGGAGCGGATCGATGCGGAGGAACGGGGCTTCATGGAGCTGCAGATGAGATCGCAGTTCCTGTTCTATATAAAATATCGCTTGTTATGGAAATATCGGAGAATGCGGGCACATGCGTAAGATCTTAAAGAAAATGGCGGTCCTGCTGGACGGCAGGCAGAAGCGGCAGATGGCGGGCATCGTCGTGCTCATGCTGATCGGCGGTATCCTGGAATCTCTGGGGATCGGGCTCATCGTCCCGGTGATGCAGATCGTGGTGGATCCGGACAAGATCGTCGAGAAGCCGTGGCTCGCCATGCTCTATAACGGGCTGGGGATGCAGAGTTCCACAGCCTTTGCGGCATTCTTCATGGTGCTCATCGTCGTCGTCTTCGTGTTGAAGAATATCTTCCTCTTCCTGGTCAATGTGGTGCAGCTGCGTTTTGTCTATACGAACCAGTTCGAAACTTCGCGCCGGATGATGATCAATTTCATGACCAGACAGTACGAGTACTATCTGGGGGCGGACACAACGGTGATCCAGCGCAGCATCACTTCGGATGTGAACAACATGTACGGGCTGATCCTGAGCATCCTGCAGCTTGTGAGCGAGATGATCGTCTTTGTCTGCCTGGTGGGGATCCTGCTCTTTACGGATCCTGTCATGACCTGTACGATCGCATTGCTGCTCATCGTCACGCTCCTCGTCATCAAATACTTCATCAAACCGGTCATGGTGCGGGCCGGAAAGGACAATCAGGATTATTACAGCGGTCTGTACAAGTGGATCGAGGAGTCGGTGACGGGGATCAAGGACATCAAGATCGCTGCCCGGGAGAAATACTTCATTAACGGCTACGCCGACTGCGGCAAGGGCTATGTGAACGCGGTGCAGAAGTATCAGCTTTACAATTCAACACCCAGGCTCCTGATCGAGACGGTGGCGATCGCCGGCATGATCGGCTACATGCTGGCCGTCCTCTCCACGGGCGTGCCCTTCACGCAGATGCTGCCGCAGCTGACTGTCCTCGCGGGCGCCGCTGCGAGGCTTCTTCCCAGTGCCAACCGCATCAACAATTATCTGACCTCCATCGCGTATTTCGAGCCCTTTTTCATGAATGTCAGCGACAATCTGCAGACGGACATCCGCGACGTGCGCGTGACCTATGACGAAAACGGCTACCGGGCGAGGGAGACGGTGGATAAGCTCCCCGTCACGGATAAGATCGAGCTGTCAGATATCACCTACCGTTATCCGGGTACGGAGACCAATGTGCTCGAACATGCTTCCATGACCATCCCGGTGGGCAAGGCAGTCGGTATCGTCGGCGCCTCCGGCGCCGGCAAGACCACGATCGTCGATATCATGCTGGGACTGCTGCAGGTACAGGGCGGTACGGTCACGGCGGATGGGGTGGATGTCTTCTCCAACTATCGCGGGTGGTTGAAGAACATCGGCTACATCCCGCAGACCATCTTCATGATCGATACGACCATCCGCAAGAACGTGGCCTTCGGGATCCCGGATGATGAGATCGACGACGAGAGAGTCTGGCGGGCACTGGCGGAGGCACAGCTGGATGAATTTGTAAAGAGCCTGCCGGACGGGCTGGATACGACGATCGGCGAGCGTGGCATCCGTCTCTCCGGCGGACAGAGACAGCGCATCGGCATCGCACGGGCGATCTTTGAGGATCCCGAGGTTCTGGTGCTGGATGAAGCCACGAGCGCGCTGGACGGGGAGACGGAAGCGGCCATCATGGAGAGCATCAACCGCCTGCACGGCAGAAAGACGCTCATCATCATCGCCCACAGGCTGCAGACCATAGAGAAATGTGATATGGTCTACCGTATCGACGGGCAGCGGGCGCTGCCGGAGAGAGGAGTATGATGGCGAATTCGGAGATCCTAAGGGGAGACGAGGGATACCGTACCAGGAGAGAAGCAAATTTCGAGCTCCTCAGGGTGATCGCCATGGGAATGGTCATCGCCCTGCATTATCTGGCCCACGGCGGGCTGCTCCCGGTGATGGGAGAGGCGCTCACACCCGACACGGTCACGGGAGCCATACTGGAATCGCTGTGTATCGCATCGGTCAATATCTGGGTGCTCATCAGCGGCTATTTTCTGTCTCAGACCGGCGTATCCCTGCGGCGCCTGCTGCGGGTGATCCTGGAGGTATTGTTCTATACCGTTTTAATAACAGGCGTTATGTTTGCGGCGGGCAGCTCCTCCGGCACGTATCAGGGCGCTTACGGCCTGCTGCAGGAGTACTGCTTTCCGATCTCCTCGGAGCACTACTGGTTTGCGACGGCCTATGTGTTCATGTATCTTTTTGCTCCGATCCTGAACAAGGGTGTGCTGGGACTGAGCAGAAAACAGCTGAAGTATACGATCATCGGCCTGCTGCTGTGGTTCTCCGTGATCAAGAGCGTGGTACCGGTCGCTTTTCCCATCGATGATTACGGCTACGGGTTCGGATGGTTCCTGTGTCTCTATCTCATTGCGGCGTATATCCGCAAGTATGAGGTCAGCTTCCTGAACCGTGCCCGGAAAGGGGCCATCCTCTATCTCGTTTCGTCGGCCGTGATCCTCCTCGTCACGCTGGCCGTCCATGCGATGAACCTGACGACCGGACACCTCGGCAGCTGGTACGGCACACCGTTCCATTATAACTATCTGCCCACGCTCGGCGCGGCGCTGGGGTTATTTACCGTTTTCAGGCACATCCGCATCAGGGAGGGATGGCTTGCCCGCGCTGCGCGGTTCCTCGCTCCCTTCACCTTTGGAGTTTATCTCCTCCACGAGCATCATGAGATCCGGGACCGGTGGCTTTTCTGGCTGGAAGACTTTATCGGTCCGGTTCCGAAGCAGCAGCCGCTGATGTTGATCCTACATATGATAACAAGCGTTATCATAGTATTTCTGGCAGGCTGTATGGTGGACTTCATCCGGGCCACGCTCTTTGCCTGGCTTATCCGGGTGACGAAGGACACGCCGCCGATCCGGCGCCTGAAACAACTGGATGCCTCCATCCATAAAAACCGTCTGAAGGAAGGCTGGACGGAGAAAAAGGAAGATGAGGAAAACAAGATATAATATCAAGCGATATGATAACGATCGATATTAAAACATGGTTGAACGGGAAGAGGGCGCTCCTGACGCAGGCCGGGCGGATCCTCTTCCCGCTTATTCTTATCCTGTGGCCTTTCGCGGGTGTTTGCCGGGGAGTGGATGTGGCGGATACCACCTATTCCCTGACGAATTTCACCTGGCCGCAGGCCATGGATCCCATGTGGTTCTACTCCACCTGGCTCTCCAATCTGACCGGTGCCGTGCTGGTGAGGTTCCCCGGAGGAGGGACGCTCAGGGGAATGAACATTTACTGTGCCTGTTTTATCGCGGCCATCGCGCTTCTTGCATGGACTGCCCCCTGGGATGCCCTGCGTCCGGACGGGAAACGATCCGCGGCAGCTCCGCTCTTCCGGTTTCTCGCGGTCTGGACAGCGGAGAGCCTCTGCTGGTGTCCCGCTGCGATCCTGTACAATACACTCAGTGTCCTGTTTCTGACACTGGCGTCATTTTTCCTCCTGCGGGCATTTACGGCGTTCGCCGGGGAACAGAGTGAGCGTGTGAAGAGACGATATTATCTGCTGGCAGGACTGGTGCTGGGACTTGCCGTGTTTGTACGCTTCCCCAATCTTCTGCAGGCACTGCTCATCCTGCCGGTATGGTTTCATGAGATCCTGCTGTGCCGGGAAGAAAGCGCCGGTACGCCGGCAGGCGGGACGAAGGGACAGACGGTGATGAGGCGGTTGCTCGCGGCGACAGGTGTGTGCCTCGCTGGATACATAACAGGCGTTATCATACCGCTTGTTATCATATCGCTCAGCGAGGGGCCGTCCGCCTATTTCCGGATGATCGGTTCGCTGTTTTCCATGACGGGTTCCGCGCGGGATTATTCGGCGGGCGGGATGCTCGTATCGGTCCTGGCGGCCTACGGGACAACCTGCAAAGAACTGCTGCTTGCTCTCCCTGTTCTCGCGACGGGCTTCGGCCTCTTTCTGTATGCCGCGCACACGGGCAGGCACAGGAGGCTCATGATCCTGTTATACGCGATCCTGCTGGCACTCCTGTTCCGCTGGTATCTCGCGACGGGCGTCTTCACCCGGAATTATCAATACTATGACTGTATGTTTGAGCTCGCGATGATGGCGGTGATCCTCCTGATCCTCCTGTGCACGGCTGCCGTCACGGGTCTTATGAGGGTCTCCCGGTCACTTCGCAGCGCGTCGCTTCTGTTTCTTGTGACGATCCTCTTTCTGCCGCTCGGCTCCAACAATTATACCTTTCCGGTCGTGAACGATCTGTTTCTGCTCCTGCCGGGGCTGCTCCTCCTGCTCGCGGAGGCGGCGCGGGCGCTCTCCGATCCTTACGCGGGGGATGTCGGGGTGCGCTCCCTGTGGAAGAACGGCTTCCGCATGCCGTTCCTGTCCTTTGCCGGTGCCCTGTGTCTCCTTTTATCGCTGCAGGGTGCACTGTTCCACCTGAATTTCGCGTTTGGCGACGGTACGGACGGGACCCCGCGGGATACCGTGATCGTCCGGATCCCGGCAGCGGCGGGGATGCACACCACCGCGGCAAATGCCCGTATGCTTGAGAGCCTGTATGATGCCGTCACGGGGGAACTCTCGGAAGCCGTCTCCGCTGCCGGCCGCCGGGCCGTCATCTGCGGCGATGCGCCCGGACTGCATGTGCTGCTCGGTCTGCGGCCGGCCCTTTATACGGCCTGGCCGGATCTGGACAGCAATGCGTATGAAAGAGTGGAGGCATCGCTGACCGCTCTGGCGGCGGAGGAGGAGCGCCCGCTCGTGATCCTGAGGGGCGATGCATCCGCGGATCCAGTCTACGATTTCGGAAGTCCTGCCAAGACAGACCTGGTACTGGACTATCTGAACGAAACGGGCTATAATAAATTGTTTATGGTTCAGGGTGACAACGGACTTTTTTACGAGGTATACGGCTGTGAATAAACTGCTTGGACAGATCGCGCGTTTCGGGGTAGTGGGGATCGTCTGCTTCTTCATCGATTTCGGCATCTATACGGCGCTCAATATCCTGTTCCGGTCGATCGGCTTTGACAGTGTTTTTGCCCAGTATTATCTGCTGTCCAAGCTGGTGAGTGTCATCGTGTCCATGGTATGCAACTATCTGCTGTCCATGAAATTTGTCTTTACCCGCAAGGATGATATGAGCCGCCGCAGGGAGTTCATCATCTTTGTGGTGCTCTCGGTGATCGGACTTCTCCTCGCGGAGGCCATCCTCTACCTCGGGATGGGCATCATCAGCCCGAACTGGCCGTGGCTTACCGGCGTCATTGGCTGGTGGGGCGCATTGTTTAACATGAGTCAGGCCGGTGCGGAGGAGACCTTCTGGGTGCTGGTGTCGACAGCGATCGTCATGTGCTACAATTTCATCTCCCGGAAGATGACGCTTGAGAAAAAGGAGGCGTAACGATGCGGATCAATTTTAATGTTCCGCCCTATACCGGGAAAGAGATGGATTATATCAGACAGGCCGTTGAAGCGCAGAAGATCTGCGGAGACGGCGAGTTCACCGACCGGTGCAACAGATGGCTGAAGGAAAGGACGGGTGCGCACGATGCCCTGCTCACCACCAGCTGCACGCACGCCACGGAGATGGCGGCGCTCCTTCTTGATCTTAAGGAGGGGGACGAGGTGATCCTGCCCAGCTACACCTTTGTCTCCACGGCAAATGCCTTTGTGCTGCGGGGCGCGGTGCCGGTCTTTGTGGATATCCGGCCGGATACCATGAACATCGATGAGACAAAGATCGAGGAGGCCGTCACGCCCAGGACCCGTGCGATCGCCGTGGTCCATTATGCCGGCGTTGCCTGCGAGATGGACACGATCATGGAGATTGCCGCCCGCCATCATCTGGCGGTGGTGGAGGATGCCGCCCAGGCGATCCTGTGTACCTACAAGGGACGGCCGCTCGGTGCCATCGGTGATTTCGGCAATTTCAGTTTCCATGAGACCAAAAACATCTCCTGCGGCGAGGGCGGTGCACTGATCCTCAGGGATGAGACCTATGCCGACCGGGCGGTCATTGTCCGGGAGAAAGGTACCAACCGTACCCTTTACCGGCTGGGCCGGGTGGACAAATACAGCTGGATCTCGGCAGGCTCCTCCTGGCTGCCCAGTGAGCTCAACGCGGCCTATCTGTGGGCGCAGTTCGAATGCGCCGATGAGATGAACAGGAGACGTCTGGTGCTCTGGGACCGTTATCATGCGGCATTTGCCGATCTGGAGGCGGCGGGTCGCATCACGAGGCCCGTGATCCCCGCGGAATGTGTCCACAATGCGCATATGTATTACATCAAATGCCGGGATCTCGCCGAGCGCACGGCTCTCATCGGGTGGCTCAAAGACCATGACATCCTGCCGGCCTCCCATTATGTGCCGTTGCATTCCGCGGCTGCCGGACTGAAATACGGACGCTTTCACGGAGAGGATGTCTATACCACCGCGGAGAGTGAAAAACTGCTCCGTCTGCCGATGTACTACGCGCTCACGGAGGAGGACCAGGACGAGGTGATCGGGAGGGTCAGGGAATTCTATCATGCCGGCTGAGAGTACACCGATCTTTTATCTGGATCTCAATGATGACGCGCTGATCCGCGATCTGCTGTCGGGGGTCTGTTCCGGCACGCCCGAAGCGAGGGATATCCAGAACCTGTATCCGTTCGGAACATTTGTGGCTTTTCTTTACCGGCTGATCCCCGGCGTTCCGCATTTCGGGATCATCCTGTTCGGTCTGCAGACCGTATGTGCGATCCTCATCCTGCTCAGGGCGGTATCTCTGGTCCGCGACAGCGAACGGTTTGCGGCGGGAGCTGTCCGGGGAAAGAGGATCGGGATGCTGGTCGTCCTGCTCATGTGGGGGATCCTGTATTTTCTGTCGCTCCCGCATTTCTTCTTTGTGCAATACAGCGTTACGGTGGGATTTCTTGCCGCCGCGGCAGCGTTTTTCTTCATGACGGGACAGAAGAGACGGCATTTTGCCGCGGGTGTCATCCTCTGCGGCATCGGCTATGTGATCCGTTCCGAGATGCTTCTGCTCCTGCTCCCGCTCATCCTGTGCGCACTGTTGTTCCGGTACGCCGGCGAGGTCCGCGCTTCCCGGGCGGAGAATGAGGAACTGCCCGGTATATGGGAACTGATCCGTTATCCCTTTGTGACGGATCATTACCGCCGGTTCGGGATCACGCTGGTGAGTCTCGTCCTTGTCCTCAGCGCCTGCTGGAGTGTGGACAGGATCGGGTACGCCGCGCAGGAATGGGATGATTTTGTGCGGTTCTTCAACGCCAGGACACAGGTGTATGATTACACAGGAGTCCCGTCCTATGAGGGGAATGAGGCGTTTTACGGGTCGGCGGGTCTGGATGCCGGCTCGGTCATGCTCCTTGAGAATTACAATTTCGGTCTGGAAGACAGGATCGATGCGCAGGCCATGGAACAGATCGCTTCCTACGCGGCGAAGCAGGCGGCTCCTGCGGGCAGCAGGCTCCTACAGGCGACAGGGGCGTATTTCTACCGCCTGCATCATACGGGATTTCCGGCAGACTACACCTGGCCGCAGACGGACGCTCCCTGGAACATCATGGCGGCTGTCCTGTATATGGGGGTGATCGCCCTTGCGCTTCTGAGCATTCCGCGGTCCGTGAGCATGGGGCAGCGTCTGCTTCGTGCGCTCTGGCAGCCGGTGCTGCTGTTCCTCTGCCGCAGTGCCCTGTGGCTCTATATCATCACCGGCGGCAGGGATCCGGTCCGGATCACGCATCCGCTGTATTTTGCGGAGACCGCTGTGCTCACCGGCATGATCCTGATGCGTCTGCTGAGCGACAGGAAAGAAGTGGTCAATGAGGAAGAGAAGGGACAGAACCCCGTGAGAGCCAAACTGGCGGTCACCGTGACGGTGTTCGCTGTCTTTCTGGTTGTGGGCGGTCTGTACGGCGCCGGAACGGTGCGTCTGATCCGGCAGGATCAGAGCCGCCGGCAGGAGGCCAATGAACCCTATCTGGCGCTGCGCGCATATTGCAGGACGCATAAGGACAGTCTGTACGTGTTTGACGTCTACAGTTCCGTAGCGGAGACGAGACCGCTCTTTTCGGGAGACAAGCGGAAAGGCCGCCCGGATAATCTGTTGCTGGCCGGGGGCTGGGCGGCGAAGAGTCCCGTCTGGCAGGATCAGCTCTCCTCTTTCGGCTATGATACACTGGCGGAGGCATTGCTTTCGGAGGACGTGTGTTTTGTCACGGATGCGGAGAGGGATGCCTCCTGGCTTACGGAGTACTATGCGGCGCGCGGGATCCGCGTGACGCTGACGGAGGAGGATTCGGTGACGGCCGGCGGCAGGACCATGCGGATCCTGTCGGTCCGGGAGGTGGGTTCTTGAATATCCACTGTGTCGAGGGGGAGCAGATCGTCTTAAGGCCGATGACGGAAGAGGATACCCCGCTCGTCGTGCGCTGGCGCAACAACCCGAGAGTCCGTGCCTGTTTTGTTTTCCGGGAGACCTTTACGGAGGAACTCCATCAGCGATGGATCCGGGAGCATATCGAGGGCGCCGGTGACGTGGTGCAGTGGATCATCTGCCGCAGGGAGGAGAACGGGACAAGGCCCGTGGGCAGTGTTTATTTCCGGGATATCGACTCGGAACGGGAGACCGCCGAGTACGGGATCTTCATCGGGGAGGATGACGCGGTCGGTCACGGCATCGGCACGGAAACAGCCCGGCTGGCCTGCCGGGCGGCGCGGGAGCAGCTGGGACTGAAGACCGTGATCCTGCGTGTTTATTGCGATAACACACCGGCGATCCGCAGCTATGAGCGGGCCGGATTCACGGTGGTGGAAAAACTTGCGGATGTCCGGTCCACAGACGGAGAGATCCGGGATATGTTCATGATGGAAAGGAAATTATAGGAAATGCTCAGTTTTGTGATCCCCTGTTACCGGTCGGCACAGACGATCGAAGCGGTGGTGCGGGAGATAGAAGAGACCTGCGGCCGTCTCACGCAGGCGGCGGACGGGTACGAGATCATCCTGGTCCACGACGGTTCCGGTGAGGAGACCTGGACGGTATTGAAGCGTCTTGCGCAGACGGACCCCCATGTGGCGGCCTACGACCTCTCCCGCAATTTCGGACAGCATGCGGCGCTGATGGCGGGACTTCGCATGGCACACGGGGATGTCGCGGTCTGTCTGGATGATGACGGACAGACGCCGGCGGACGAGGCCGGGAAACTGCTGGATGCGATCGATGCCGGCGCGGACGCCGTTTATGCCAGGTATTCCGCCAAACAGCATTCTCTGTTCCGGAATTTCGGATCCGCGATCAATGACCGGATGGCGGATATCATGCTGGGCAAGCCGCATGATCTGGCGGTATCCAGCTATTTCGCGATCCGCCGGTTCGTGATCGACGAGATCCTGCGATACCGGGGTTCGTATCCGTACCTCATCGGTCTGGTGCTGCGCACCACGAGCCGGGTGGTCAATGTGGATGTCAGTCACAGGCAGCGCGAGAAGGGAAACAGCGGCTACACGCTGACCAAGCTCATCAGTCTCTGGATGAACGGGTTTACCGCCTTTTCGGTCAAACCGCTCCGGATCGCCACACTGACCGGAATGGGCTTTGCCGTCATCGGATTCCTGTACGGGATCTATACCATCATCAAGAAATTTGTCATCCCGGATGTTCCGGTTGGATTCTCCGCCATGATGAGCGCCCTGATGTTCATCGGCGGCATGCTGATGCTGATGCTCGGCATGGTGGGCGAGTATCTCGGGAGAATGTATCTGACGCAGAACAACACGCCGCAGTACGTGATCCGCGAGGAGGCGGGTACGGAGCGCGGCGATGCGTAGAGCGGTATGGTTTTCCGACGCGCTGCGTGCAGCCGTCGTGATCGCGGGGGTGCTGCTCATCCTCACCGTATGGCCTTTCCGGCTCTGGCAGGTGCCGGTCTCGGAGGAGGGCGGCGGTGTCCGGATGGAGGTCTCCGCGCAGATCGATGACGCGCACGATCTCATTCAGGACTTTATTGCCCAGCACGAGCGGCTGGAAGCCGTCGAGGTATATACGCAGGACTTTGTCTCCGGACGTTATGTGGATCTGTCCGTGTTCGATGATCGCATGGTGGAGATCTTTCACAAATACGCGGACCTGGGAGAGGAGGATCTGCCCGGACGGGTGAGGATCCCGCTTGGGCTGGATCTGGAGATCGGCAGGGAGTACCGGCTCTTCTTCACGGGCGTGTATTCCGGTTACCGTTTCGGCCTGCAGAATATCCCGGCGAAAGGCGCGTCCCCCTACTTCACGAAATTCTACCAGGTGGATACCGAGACACCGGAATGGCGCCTGGATATGAAACTGGACTACAAAAGGCCTCTCGGACCGCGGGGGATCCTGGCGCTCATCGCGGCGATCGCAGCCGTGACGCTTCTGCTGGAGCGGACCGTATATGTCATCGCGCGACGGCTCGGAAGAGAGCGGGATAAAGTGGTGACGGTCGCCGGGGCCTGCAGCCGGATCCTGGCGCCGGTATTCTACGCCGGTCTGACCGTGCTGGCGGTCCTCGTCCTCGCGGGGCGTTTCGATCATCGCGTGACGGATAATGTATTTTATCTCGCGGGGCTCATCATCGCAGGGCTTCTGGGAGCGTTGTTCTTTTTTACGGAGGCGCCGGCGGCAGGCGGGCGGGAGAAGGAAGCCGTTTCTCTTCCGGTCAGACTGTGCGAGGCTGCGCAGACGGTCCTCTTTGCTCTCGCGATCGGCGCAGCCTGCCGCTATATGAACGGACTTTATGACGCGGAGCATCTGATCGCGGCGAGATGGGAAGCCGGATATCTGTCCGCTTTCTTCCTCCTCTTTCTGATCGGTGGAGGGAAGGGAAAGAAACGGGGCGGAGCCCGGCCGTCGTTCTTCGGGATCCTGGCGCTGGTGTTCTTCGTGCTGCTGATCGTCTTCCGGAATACGAGACTGTGGGGGGCGGCACTCGCGGGGCTCTTCGCCGAAGGAGTGCTGTGTTATTATTTCTCGAAGCGGCGGGAGCGTTTCCTGCCCCTCCTCACGGAGGGACTCATCCTGCATTTTGCGGTGAGCATGGGTTACTGCCTCATGAGGCGATATTTTGTGGCGTTTGTCAGTGCGCGGTTCCCGTTCATCTTCCATACGGTAACGGTGACGGCGGAATATCTGACGATGATGGCATCGGTCTCATTTGCCCTGCTGTTTGCCGCCGTATGCAGGCAGCCCCGCGGCACGGGGATCCTGCGGCTCGTTGTGGCAGTGCGCAGGGAGGCGCTCCTCTTTGGCCTGATCGCTTCCTATGTGCTCTTCACGCTGTCCAGAACCGGGATCCTGGCGGTTGCGGTATCCGTACCGCTGCTGCTTGCCGTGATGGGGATCCGGGGAATGGGCAGGAAGCGGAAGAGAGAGACCTGCGGGTTTGCGGCAGGCCTGGCAGTGACGGTCTGCTCTCTGATCGTATGTTTTCCCGCGGCCTTTACGATGCAGCGGATGCTCCCGGTCATCGCGGGACATCCGGTCTTCATGGAGATCGAGGACATCGATCCCAATCTCCGCGGAGCGGTGAACTGGGACAGCAGCTTTCTCATCAGCATCGAGCGGTTTTATATGGTCTTCCGGGAGAAGATGTTCGCGATCGAGGGAGCGAACTATGATCATCCCGAGGATCGTTACAACTATGACGCCGCGGGAAATCCCGTTTATCCGCGGATCACCGGGGCGGGACAGGCCACTGCCTCTGCCGGGCAGGAGGCTGCCGGCGGATCGCAGGGGACTGTTGAAGATGCCGGAGAGGAAGCCGGACAGGAGAGCACCACGGAGAAGCTTGCCAACGGCCGCTTTACGATCTGGCGCAGTTATCTGCCGTATCTGAACCTCACAGGGCATGAGGAGATGGGCGTGCCGCTGCCGGACGGGGAGATCACGACCCATGCACATAATACCGCCCTCCAGATTTCCCACGATCACGGGCTGATCACGGGAGCGGTGTTCGGCCTCCTGCTCGTGGCGGCGATGATCGCCGGCAGCCTGTATGGCAGGCGGGCGGAGCAGGATACGGGATCGGACGGGATCTGTTATGTCCCGGTGGCACTGACGGCGGGATTCGCTGTGGCGGGGCTCACCGAGTGGGTGTTCCATCTGGGCAATATGATGACGATCGCCATGGTGACGGCCTGGATCCCCCTGTGCTTCGGGGGAACGGCGGGAGTGAAGAAGGCATGAGAACAGGAAGAGGCAAAAAGGAAGAGGGCATGTTCATCAACTGGACCAAACTGGGCCGGCAGGCCGTGCTCATGGTCTATGACGTGTTCGCCGTGCTCGTCGCGAGTTTCCTGGCCATTCTCGTGCGTTTTGAATTCCGTATCAGCAGTGTGCCGGAGATCTACATGAAGCCGATCAGCGACTTCATGCCAATTCTCATCATCCTGACGATCGCGCTGTTTTACATCTTCCGTCTTTACAGTTCGCTGTGGGCCTATGCCGGGGAGAACGAGCTGCAGAATCTGGTCGTCGCATGTGTCCTGGACGGTGTCATCAACGGCATCGGCCTGCAGTTCTTCCGTGTGGATCTGGTCAGTGTGCCGCAGAGCTATTATTTCCTTTACACCTTTCTCCTGATCTCGCTGACCTTTATCAGCCGCTTTGCCTACCGTTTTATCCGCAGCAAGAAGCACCGGAATGACAACCGGAACAATTCCATCTCCGTCATGATCATCGGGGCGGGCGAGTCCGGAAATATCCTCATCAAGGACATCCAGACGGGGAATTATTCCACGCGGGTGGTGCGCTGCATCATCGATGACGATCCCACCAAATGGGGACGGTACATCCAGGGAGTCCGTGTCGTGGGCGGGAGGGACAAGATCATCGAGTCTGCGGACCTCTATCATATCGACGAGATCATTCTGGCGATCCCGTCGGCGCCCCGTCCCATGATCAGCCGGATCCTGGACATCTGCAAGGAAACGAACTGCCGTCTGCAGTCGCTGCCCGGCGTGTATCAGCTGGTGAACGGCGAGGTCAGTGTCTCCAAACTCAGGGATGTGGAGATCGAGGATCTGCTGGGACGGGAGCCCGTGACGGTGGATATCGATTCCATCATCGGCTATGTTCGCGGTAAAACGGTGCTGGTCACGGGAGGCGGCGGTTCCATCGGCAGCGAGCTCTGTCGGCAGATCGCGGCGCACGACCCGAAACGTCTCATCGTATTTGATATCTATGAGAACAATGCGTATGAGATCCAACAGGAGCTGGAGCGCAAGTATCCGGAGCTGGAGCTCATCGTGCTCATCGGCTCCGTGCGCAACACGGCCAGAGTCAATGCCGTATTCTCGCGCTGGAAGCCGGACATCGTCTATCATGCCGCCGCGCACAAGCATGTGCCGCTGATGGAGGAGTCTCCCAATGAGGCGATCAAGAATAATGTGTTCGGTACCTGGAAGACCGCGCTCGCCGCGGCGCAGAACGGCGCGAAGAAATTTGTCCTGATCTCCACCGACAAGGCGGTGAACCCGACGAATATCATGGGAGCCAGCAAGCGCATCTGCGAGATGATCGTGCAGACCTTTAACAAGCATTATGACACGGAATTTGTGGCGGTGCGCTTCGGCAATGTCCTGGGCTCCAACGGCAGCGTTATCCCGCTCTTCAAGAAACAGATCGCGGAGGGCGGCCCAGTGACCGTGACGGATCCCAATATCATCCGCTACTTCATGACGATCCCCGAGGCGGTGTCCCTCGTCCTGCAGGCGGGTGCCTATGCAAGGGGCGGCGAGATCTTCGTTCTGGATATGGGGGAACCCGTGCGGATCCTGGATCTGGCGGAGAATCTGATCAAACTGTCCGGCCTGCGCGTGGGGGAGGACATCCGGATCGAGTTCACGGGACTCAGACCCGGTGAAAAACTATATGAAGAGATGCTCATGGACGAGGAAGGACTGCAGGATACGGCAAACCGGCTGATCCATATCGGCCGGCCCATTCCGATCGACGAGGTCCGGTTCTTCAAACAGCTCGAGGAACTGAACCAGGAATCCAAACATGAGAGCGCCTATATCCGGGATCTTGTGAAACAGATCGTCACAACGTATCACCCGGAAGAAGGCGGCGAGGGCAGCCCGGATGTATCGAGCCGGACGGAGGCGCTGCGGCATGCGGCGGAGCGGATCGATGAAGCGTAAGCCGCTGCGCGTTCTGTTCACGAGCGTCGGCAGGCGCGTGGAACTGATGCAGGCGTTCCGCGCGGCGGCGGAACGTCTGGAGCAGCCGTTTGTGATCTGCGGCGCGGACATGTCGGACACTGCGCCGGCTCTCGCATATTGTGACAGATATCTCCCGGTCTGCCGGATCTCCGATCCCGATTATATCCCTTCGCTCCTGCGCTTCTGTGAGGAAGAGCGGATCGATGCGCTGATCCCCACGATCGACACGGACCTGCTCCTGCTGTCGGAACACAGCGGAGCATTTCTTGTTGCGGGGACGAGGGTCATCGTGTGTCCGCCGGACTCCGTGCGGATCTGCCGGGATAAGAGGAAGACAGCGGCGTTTTTCGCCTCCGCAGGTCTTGCCACACCCGTTCCGGTCGATGATCCGGCGCGTTACGATCAGGGCTTTCCCTGCTTCATCAAGCCGCTGGACGGCAGTTCTTCGATCGACGCTTATCGGATCGAGGATGCCGCGTCGCTGACGGCCATGGCGGAGCGCATCAAAGATGCCATTATCCAGCCCTATGTGACCGGAGAGGAGTATACCGTCGATATCCTCTGCGACTTTGACGGCAGACCGGTCCTCATCACGCCCAGAAGACGCCTCGCGATGCGCAGCGGCGAGGTCATCAAGACCCGGATGACACCGGATGAGCAGATCCGGGAGGAATGCAGACAGCTGCTGTCCGGATTTCATGCGATCGGGCCGATCACGGTACAGCTGATCCGCGGGCGGCTTGCAACGGATACGCAGGACCGCGACTATTTTATCGAGATCAATCCCCGTTTCGGCGGCGGCGCCCCCTTAAGCGGCCTGGCCGGCGCGGATGAGGCGGAGGCACTGCTCAGGATCCTTGCGGGAGAAGCATATACCGGGGAACAGACGCCGCTTCTGGATACCGCGGGCGTCTACTGCAGGTTTGACCAGAGCGTCTGTACCGGCAGGGAGCCTGTGCGGATCGCTTCTCTGGAGGAAGCGATCCCCTATATAAAGGAAAATAAAATATCAGGCGTTATCTTTGATATGGACGATACCCTTTATCCGGAGACGGATTATGTGAAGAGCGGGTATCGGAAGATCGCAGAGAGCGGACTGCTCGGGGAGAGGGATCCGCGGGAGACGGCTGAGGCGCTGTGGAAGGCTTTTCTCACGGGGGAGCCCGCCATTGACCGGGTGCTCTCCGGATATGGTCTGACCGACGCATCCGGCGCTCCGGATCCGGAGCTGAAGCAGCGGCTCCTGACGATCTACCGGGAGCAGGAGCCCGATATCAGGCTGTATCCCGAGGCGCGGGAGGTACTGGATCGGCTGAAACAGATGCCGGGCGTGGAAACCGGACTCATCACGGACGGGAGGCCGGGAGGCCAGCATGCCAAGATCCGGGCCCTCGGGATCGGGGAGGATTTCGCTGAGATCCTTATCACGGATGAACTGGCGGGCAGTACCGGCGATCCGCTGCTCTTCCGCAAGCCGGATCCGCTTTCCTTTACGCTGATGCAGCGCAGGATGCGTCTGCCTGCCGGACGGATGGTCTATATCGGCGATAATCCGGCCAAGGATTTTGCGGCACCGTTGTCTCTCGGAATGCACGCGCTGTGGTTTGACAATCCCGGCGCTTATCGAAGGCTCTTCTCATGAGAGGCGTCTATCCGCGGTTTGTGAAGCGCGCTCTGGATTTTCTGTTCGCGCTCGCGTTTCTCCTGCTGTTTTCCCCCGTGTATCTCATTCTGATCCTGCTCGTGCGCGTGAAGCTGGGTTCCCCTGTGTTTTTCACACAGGAACGCCCGGGACTGGGCGGCCGGATCTTCCGGATGGTGAAATTCCGTTCCATGACCGATGCGCGCGGCGCCGACGGGGAACTCCTGCCCGATGCCGAGCGGCTCACACCTTTCGGCAGGAAGCTCCGCAGCACCTCACTGGATGAACTTCCGGAGATGGTCAATGTCCTGTGCGGAGAGATGTCTCTGATCGGCCCAAGACCGCTCCTGCCCTCGTATCTGCCGCTGTACAATGACAGGCAGGCGCACCGGCACGATGCGCGGCCGGGGATCACGGGTTATGCGCAGGTTACGGGGCGCAATGCGATCACCTGGGAAGAGAGATTTGAGAAGGATGTGTGGTATGTGCGCAACTGTTCCCTGTCTCTCGACCTGAAGATCCTGTGGCTGACCGTGCGTACGGTACTGAAGCGGGACGGGATCTCCAGCGCGACCAGCGCCACGATGGAGGCGTTTGCCGGTTCGCCGGATGCCCCGCGCGGGCGGGTGCTCATCCTTGCCAACAACGCGAGCGGTCTGGTCCTCTTCCGCAGGGAACTGCTGCAGTGTCTGAGGGAGGAACATCTGGAGACCGTTGTCAGTGTTCCGGATGAGGCGTCAGCCCCGGAACTGATCCCGTTGGCCGATGAGGTCGTCCATACGCCAATGTCCCGGCGGGGGACATCCCTGAAAGAGGACTTTGCGCTCTATCAGGCCTACCGGCGGCTTATCCGCGGTACGGCACCGGATGTGGTTCTCACCTATACCATCAAACCCAATGTGTACGGCGGTTATGCCTGCAGGCGGCTGGGACAGCGGTATCTCTCCACGGTGACGGGGCTTGGGAGCACTTTCCAGTGGGAGGGGTTCAAAAAGAGGCTGATCACCGCGCTCTACCGCGCCGGGATCGCCGGCAGTTCCTGCGTCTTCTTCCAGAACGCGGAGAACCGGGAGGTCTTTGAGCGGCTGGGGATCCTTAAGGGAAATGCCCGCCGCAGGCTGGTGAACGGCTCCGGCGTGAACCTCGCGGACCATCCCGCTCTGCCTTATCCGGGCCACAGGGACGATGTGACGCGATATGTCTATATCGGCCGCGTCATGCGGGAGAAGGGGATCGACGAATATCTCGCCGCGGCGGAGGAGATGCATGCACGGCACGGAGACCGGGTCTCCTTTGCGGTCATCGGCTACAGTGACGAGGATTATGAGGAACC
This sequence comes from Lachnospiraceae bacterium, assembly GCA_017535945.1. GTDB lineage: Bacteria > Bacillota > Clostridia > Lachnospirales > Lachnospiraceae > Butyrivibrio. The sequence goes on along the minus strand of JAFXTJ010000009.1, from coordinate 10,623 downwards.
GCTGCGCCGCGCCGCGGAGGCGGGGATCCTGCGCGTGATCCCGTTCACGGCGGAGATTCTGCCTTATTACAGAGAAGCGGATGCGGTGGTGCTGCCGTCTTATCATGAGGGGATGAGCAATGTGCTCATGGAGGCGGGGGCCTGCGCGAGACCGGTGTTGGCTTCGGATATCAGCGGCTGCCGGGAGATCGTGGAGAACGGCCGTACGGGCTATCTCTTTGCACCGCGGGATAAAGAGGCTTTGATCGGAGCCATGGAACGGTTCTTTTCGCTGTCCGTCGCTGAACGCGCCCGGATGGGCATCGCAGCAAGGAAGAAGATGGAAGAGGAGTTTGACCGTACGCGGATCGTTGAAGCGTATCTGGAGGAGATCCGGAGGCTCAGCGCGGGAGGTTAACGGAGATCAGACCGCATTGAGAGAGAGCATCCTGTAGCGGACGGCGGTATTGCTGCCCGCTTTTTCTTTGAGTTTGCGCGCGATGCGGTTGTAGATGGTCACCGCGTTATCCTCATCGGCGCCGGGGAGCAGCACAAGGAAACTGATCTCGTCATGACGCGTGAAACTGTCGCCGATCCGGAGCGCGGAGTGGATGGCGAGGTGCAGCTCACGGGAATACTGTTCCTGCTTGCGTTTCATGGAGAGAGGCTTCCCTTCATAATCCACCAGCGTGAGCAGCATCAGCGTCGCAGGACGGTGATCCCGGGGAAGATTGCGTCGCAGGAGCTTGACTGCGTCAATGAAACTGGGATAGTTGCAATAAAAGGCGCCGTTCTTCTCCGCTTCGGTTTCCTCCGCGTCGATATCCACCACATCACGCAGGGAACTGCGCAGATTGACGGGATCCGCGGAATTACCGGTGAGGGACAGGAGCCTCGCGCATTCTTCCAGCGCCTCCGGGATCCTGCCGCGCCCTCTGGACTGGAAGGAACGCAGCGTCCGGTCATAGTGACGGAAAGCGGCATGCGTATCCCCTATGTCGATGAGGGAACGGATCAGAGCGGCATCCAGCAGCGCTTCTTCATCTGAGGTGATCTGTACGGCCTGGGCATAGAGCTCCGTGAGCTTCCGCGCGTCTCCTTTTTTCCGGTAGATCGCAGCCAGATCGGCGATCGCCTGTTTGTAGGCATCGGCCAGCGAGACACGCCGTTCATCGATCCATTCGATCCCTTTTGTGCCGGGCAGCAGATCTCCGGAGTAGAGAGAAAGCGTCTGCCGGAGCGTATCCTCCGAAGCTTTTTCCGGCGCGGGTATGCTCTGCAGGAAGAGATCCACATCCGTTGAAACGGGGACGGCGGAGACCAGATAGTAACGGTCCTTTTTCTTGCGGATCGTGGTATCGGCGGGCAGACCCGCGCGTTCCAGCTGCTTGCGTGTCTGGTAGACCAGATTGTTCAGGCTGTTGGAGATATTGGCGACATCGGCGTCCGCAAAGAGCGTGTGCACCACGTCCTCACGGGAGAGACCGTCGGAAAGGGACAGGAGCAACATCTGCAGGAAGCTCAGGAACTTGGCTCCCGCGTTTCGTCCCGGAGTCACATCCTTCCCGCCGTACGTGACGCCGAAACCACCAAGCATATCGATCTGGATCATCCCCTGTTCACTCATGTCAAAACCTGTCCGGATGAAAACTGTATCTGAAAGCACCGCTTAATATCATACGCTTTTTTCGTGAAAGTGACAAGATTATGATGTCATGGTATCATAAAGAGATCCTGTATCCTGATGATACGGGAAAAGAAAAAGGGGGAAAACTGCATGGAACAGGGAGATAACAGGAGGATCAACAATGCGGTCTCCGCGCTGCTAGCGGATTACGACGGCGGCAGGGATGTCGACCGGATGGATTTCTTTGCCCAGCCGGACAGAGAGGAGGTTAAGGATATCACCCGCAAGCTCCTGCAGATCTGTTTTCCCGGGTATTACAGGGATTACGCCTACAGAAGTTTCAATGAGGACAACCGCCTCGCGGTACTCATCGAGGATGTGATCTACCGCCTGCGCAGACAGGTGGCCATCGCCCTGCGGTATCACATCAATTACGCGGAGATGGCGGATACCGATCTCTTTCCCATCGCGCTGGATAAAACGCTTGCCTTTACCGGAGCACTCCCCGGCGTCCGTGCGTATCTGGAGACGGATCTCCAGGCGGCGTATGACGGAGACCCTGCGGCGACGGGCAAGGAGGACATCATCCTGTCCTATCCGGGCTTTATGGCGATCGCCGTCAACCGCCTGGCGCACGAACTCTTTCTGCTGCAGATCCCACTGATCCCGCGGATCATGACGGAGTATGCCCACTCGATCACGGGGATCGACATCCATCCCGGTGCCACGATCGGCCGGTATTTCATGATCGACCACGGCACCGGTGTCGTCGTCGGCGAGACTTCGGTGATCGGCGACCATGTCAAGGTTTATCAGGGTGTCACGATCGGCGCGCTTTCCACCCGGGGAGGGCATGGGCTTACCGGTGTGAAGCGCCATCCCACAATAGAAGATGATGTGACGATCTACGCCGGTGCCTCGATCCTCGGCGGCAAGACGGTCATCGGGAGAGGCAGTGTCATCGGCTCCAATGTCTTCATCACCTCTTCGGTCGAACCCGGTACCCGCGTGTCCATGCAGGATCAGAAGCAGGACAGGGAAAGAGAGGATCAGGATGTACTTTTCGATTGCGGCGGTCTTTAATCGCGCTGTCACGCTGGAGATGGACAATGACGAGATCTTCCGGATGCAGAGATCCGTGGAGATCCGGATCCGGGAGGCAGGAGAGGATGCCAAAGCACGCAATCACCGCTCTCCCGCCTGTCCCAATGTCTGGCGCAGCTATACCACAGACCGGAATGTGTTCAGTATCGACGGGCTGACCCCCGCGACCTCCTATGAAGTACAGGTGCGGGATGCCGACGGCACCGTCACCGGACAGGAGTTTACCACTCATCAGGAAAGCGTACTGCTCGATGTGCGGACCTTTGGCGCCGCAGGCGACGGGGAAAAAGAGGATACCGCTGCGATCCAGGCTGCGATTCAGGCGTGTCCGCCGGAGGGAACCGTCTATGTGCCGGCCGGCACTTACCGAGTGACGCCGCTGTTTTTGAAGAGCCGGATGACGCTGTGGATCGATACCGGCGCCGTGCTCCTCGGGGAGACCGACCGCCGCAGATATCCGGTTCTTCCCGGTATGACCCGTTCGACCGGCGAGGAGGAGGAGTACAATCTCGGGACCTGGGAGGGAAACCCGCTCGACATGTTCGCCTCTCTCCTCACCGGGATCAGTGTACGGGACGTGGATATCATCGGCGGCGGCACGATCGATGGCAATGCCGGGGCAGGCGACTGGTGGCGGGACCCCAAGAAGAAACGCATCGCCTGGCGCCCCAATATCGTTTATCTGGCTTATTGCGCAGGGGTCCGGATGCAGGGCGTCACGGTGTGCAATTCCCCCTGCTGGACCATCCATCCCTATTACAGTGATGATCTGGGTTTTTATGATCTGACAGTCAGGAATCCTTCCGATTCCCCGAATACGGACGGGATCGATCCCGAGAGCTGTGAGCGGGTCACTGTGCTGGGTACCACGATCTCCGTGGGTGATGACTGCATGGCGATCAAGAGCGGCAAGATCTATATGAGCCGTGTGCATCTGCGCGCCACGCGGGACATCGAGGTGCGCAACTGTCTGCTCGAGCGCGGGCACGGGAGTGTCACCATCGGCAGTGAGATCGCTTCCGGCGTACACGGCGTACATGTATCGAAGTGTCTTTTCGACGGCACGGACAGAGGGCTGCGGATCAAAACGCGCCGCGGGAGGGGAGAGACCTCCGTCCTTGACGGGATCTGTTTTGAACAGATCCGGATGCGGGACGTCCCGATGCCTTTTACCGTCAACATGTTCTATTTCTGCGACCCCGACGGGCATACCCGCTATGTGCAGGACCGTTCCGCGATCCCCCGGGATGACCGGACACCCTCGGTCGGCACGATAACGGCGAGGGATATCACCTGCACCGGCGTGGAAGCGAGTCTGGTATGCGCCATGGGACTCCCGGAGTCTCCGATCGGAGAACTGGCACTGGAGCGGATCGAGGCCTCCTACCGGCCGGCTGCGGAGCGTGTGGCGAGGCGCCCGGTGATGATGGACGATCTGGATCCGGTGAGCGGGCAGAGCATCATCGCCCATAATGTTAGGAAACTCACGCTGAACGGCGTGCATATCACGGACAGTGACGTGGCGGAGCCTGTGCTGGAAGGTGTGGAGGAACAGGAACTCCGGGATCTCCGGATCGGATGACGGAAACCGGAGAAGAAAGCGAGGAGAGATGAAAGCGATCGTAGCGGTGGATGAACACTGGGGGATCGGACGGGACGGGCGGCTCCTGATCCGGATCCCGGCGGATCAGAAGAATTTCAAAGAGGAGACCACGGGAGGGGTGGTGATCCTGGGGCGCAAGACCCTGCAGACCTTTCCCGGCGGAGCGCCCTTAAAGGAGCGCACCAATGTGATCCTGACGAGGAATCCGGCATTTACGGTGCGGGATCCCGCGGCCGTCATCGTCCATGATGAGGCGGAACTCGATGCGGCGCTTGCGGGATATGAGGAGGAACGGATCTGGGTCATCGGAGGCGAGAGTATTTACCGTCTGCTCCTGCCGCGCTGCACGGAGGCCGTGGTTTCCCGGATCGAGAGGACCTATCAGGCGGATGCTTTTTTCCCGGATCTGTCCGCGGACCCCGACTGGGAGATGGTCTTTGAGGGAGAGGAACAGGTTTATTTCGATACCACCTGGCATTTGGAACGATGGATGAGGAAGAGCGCGAGCGGGAAATAAGAAACCGGCGGATCCGCAGGGTGATCGGGGGAGTTCTGCTCCTCATCGTGATCGCTGTCGTTTTCCGGTATTTCACGGAGCGCATGCTGACCTCCATGGGGCTGTAGGCTGCTCCGGATTCCTTTTTTGAAGAGGGTCCGACAGCGGCGGAACCGGAGCCGGAGGAGTTTGCCCATGGGCATGTCGCGGTCTGGAACGGCGAAGAGGAGGATAAGGGTCCCGCGCTTCCGGCCTACGAGGTCACCGTGGAGGACTACCGGCTCGCCGGACTCTCCAAAGTGGGGAGACCCAGCGCCACGCAGGAGAAGCTCTCCACGGATCTTTTTGTCGTGATCAATGACGATCCCGGTGAGCTGGTGCTTGCGGCCATGGAGAAGGCAGGGATCGAGCCGAAAAACGCCGATACCATGAGCATCCTGGTCCGGGATCATCCGGACAACTGGCAGACGCTTTCTGTCTTTGATCCGGTGACGGTGACGGTCACTGTGCCGGATGCGCTTGTGGAGGAGGCATTTGTGGACAACCTTGTAGCCTACGCGGTCTACAACAAGCAGTATCCCGATGCCCCGGGCGGGCTCGCCCCGCTGCCGGTATCGGTATCCGAGGAGGACGGCATCTGCTACGCCAGCTTCCTCATACGGGAGGAATATGAGACGGAATATGCGCTGTGCGCGGGTACCCGGTAACTGATGGCATACCGGGTGGGAGAACATGAATTCAGGACACCGCAGGAGATGCAGGCGGCGAAGCGGGATCTGCAGAAGATCCAGATGCTCCGGCGCCCCGTCGGCACTCCGAAAGAGACGGCCGTGTCCTATCTCCGGCAGATCCAGGCGAAGGGCATCCGCTTTGAGACCGCCGTGGGAAAGGATTTCATCCGTAAGCAGGCGGAGATCCTGAACGAAGGGAAAAAACCGGCCTCCGGTGACAAGAACCGTTTCTATGACGATCCGAAGAAGGCGAAAAAGGAGGCCCGGGCGAAATACCGCAGGGAGAACGGTTTCGGCGCCCGCCCCCTCTGGCAGCGGGTGTCCATGATCTTCCTCGGTGCCGCGCTGGCCCTGCTGCTATCCCTTCTCGGGCATGAGCTGTACGGGGATTTTATCTCTCGCAAAAATGTCACCAGGCTGCAGGAGGTGGCGCAGGAGACGGAGCCGGAGGAGATCACCTTTAACGAGGTGCAGGAGGAGACCCTGGCGGCAAGCGGTGTGCAGGTCCTTTCCTGGGACGGCAAGGAAATCCTGCCGCAGTATAAGAAACTCGTGCTGGAAAACCCGGATTTCGCGGGGTGGCTCACGATCGCCGGCACGGCGGTGGATTATCCCGTGATGCACCGGCCCGACGACAACGATTTCTATCTCTTCCATAATTTTGACGGCAAGGACGATGTGAACGGCCTGCTGGTCCTGGATAAGCGATGTGCGGTGGACGGCACCGACGACAACGTCCTGATCCACGGCCACAACATGAAGTCCGGTTTCATGTTCGGGGCGCTGAAGAACTACAAGAGCGAGGATTACTATAAGGCTCATCCCACCGTGAAGTTCAACTCCCTCTATCAGGAGAACACCTATGACATCATCGCGGTATTCCTCTCCTCGGTGGACGAGACACAGGATGATTTCCGTTATTACGATTTCATCAATATCTATAATGAAGCGGAGTTCGATGCCTACATCAACGGCATCAAGGCAAAATCCCTCTATGACATCCCCTATACCGCCATGTACGGGGACCATCTGATCACGCTCTCCACCTGTGATTACACAAAACGGGACGGCCGTCTCGTGGTTGTGGGGCGCAAGCGGTTTGTGTAGTGCTCTGCGCGCCATCTTGTGATATCTGTTCCTGTTTGTACAATATCTTGTGGTATGCGATAAAACGCTAAAAAATATTTGCGATTTTGCAAAAAGTACGTGCATCGCGGATCGGATTGTGGTATCATGACGCTGTATGCACTGTGGTGTTCCCTGTTTTCATGCGGGAAAGGAAAGGTGTCGGAGATGAAAAAGTTCAGCTGGAGCAAATTGATCGCGATCGCACTGTCTGTCTTTATCGTCATACAGTTCGTCGAGGTGTCGTTCCTGGCAGCCGGACAGATCGGAGGAGCCCGGGCGGACGCCGGATCGGATGCTTCCCGCGGCAGCATCGCCGGGGATATCTACCAGGGCGTCTGGGATAAGGTGGGCGACGGCGATATGATCCTCACGGCGGGTGCGGCAGGAGAGAGCACGATCGGCGTGCGGCTCCTGGAGGCGTCGGCCGGTACGCTGGATCTCTCCGGTGCGGGTGAGAATGCCTTTGATCTGAATTTTGCGCTTTCCTTTACGCCTGCTGCGAATGCGGAATATCTGTCCCTGGGCAGCGGCAAGACGATCTCGATCGCTCTCCCCGAGGGGATACAGGGCAACTTCTCCGAGACCGATCCCGTGTCCGTAACGCGCATGGAGGCGCAGGAGGCGGCGGATCCCGAGGCGGAACCCGCGCTTGAGAGTGTGAGTGAGAACCGCGATGATATCGTGAGCGCGGAGCTGAATGATAACGTATTGACAGTCACGGTGGCACCGATCGCGTATGAACAGCTTTTCACCGCCATCGATGACGCGCATGTCACGGTGAGCGCGCAGCTCACTGAGGCGGCTGCGGGCCGCGCATCCGCCACCTGGACTTATCCCGCGGGGAATGACGCGGAGGTGACGGGAGCGACCGTCACGGTCGTCTATCCCGGACGCGGCAGTTCCTCCACGGCGATGGCGGGTCCCGAAGATCCCGCGCCGGAACCCGTTGCGGATCCCGCGGCCGGCTCTTCCGAAGAGGAGGATGCGGGCACGGGTGCTTCCTCTGACGCCGGGACCGGAGCGACCTCCGATGCGGGCGAAGGCGGCTCCGCGGCTGCGGGGACCGGTGCCTCCGATGCGGGCACGGGTGCTTCCGATGCCGGAACCGGTGCTTCCGATGCTGCCACAGCGGGTTCCTCCGGCAGCACGGAGGCAAATACGGCGAACAGCGGCTACACAGCCGGAGGCGGCTTACTGGTACCCACCGCGGGAGATGCGCCCGAGCGGACGGGAGGTGCAGTTAATAAAAACAATATCTCTTTTACTGTTGAGGGCGAACGGTATAGGCAATTGACGCCGGATGCTCCTAGTGAGGAAGAGATGCAGGCGCTGGGATATGTATTATGGCAAATAAATAATATCAAGCACAATAATACGAAACTTGGAAAGGACAATGGATCCATGACGGTCACCATAAAGCCCGGTGACGGATTCGAGTTGTCTCCGAGTGATAAAGATGAGCTTGGTGAGCCCACTGAGGGTTTTTGGGCTTTGTTGGATTATGATCAATCTGTTGTCGGTACCGATGAATGGGAACTGGTATTAAGAGAAGACGTAGGGCCCATGAATTATTATGGGTTTATCCAGTACTATACAAAACCTGTTGGCAGTGAGGATTATAAGAAAATAGGCTACGCTTTCAGCACAGTTAATGTGTCGATAAGTAACAGCAGCAAAGGAATAGATGCTACAACCGGTGATATTGATGAAACGGCGGCTGTTGAATATGTGCCCTCCGTTAACATCAAGGCGGTGGACGATTTCACAACGGGACTCGACGGAGTGAAGCTCTCCCTGACTGCGCCCAAGGAGTTATTGGCGGCCGGGGTACTTGACACAAGCACAGGAAAAAATACGTATACCTGGACATCGAATGCCACGGGAAAGAAAGCTTTTCCGAATGTGTTTGTGTACGGTTATGAATATGATCTGACTGTTGGCGAGGGTTCAGAAGCGCTTTCCCTCGGGACCATTAAGATCACGGATGCAGACGGGGACGGGAAGATCGAGGAGGACGAAGTGGACTGCTCGGATCCCGATGTGGAGTACGATGAAGCCACGAACACCATTCTGGTCCACAACGGTTATACGTCGGCCGATACAGATATAGGCAGAGTCATCGGAAGGGGCGCCGATGCCGGAGACGAAGGGCTTTCCGGTGCGGTCTTTTCCATATACGAGGAAGCAGATGATCCGGCAAAGAATGACGTGTCGAAGGGAACAGTCACTTCCGGGAGCGGTGGTAGAATATCCAAAAAACTGACCGGTACCGATCCTTTTAAGGATTATTATCTGCTTCAGACAAAGGCGCCGGCCGGTTATTTGATAGAAAAAGATCCTGATGATAAGCCCGTTCATTATACCTTTAATGTGGATGAAGAGGGGAAAGTCACCTCCCATGGCAGCGAATGGGATACGGGAGATGTGATCGTCAATCAGCGCATACCCGGCAGTATTTCGGTTATCCGCGCGGATGTAAAGACCGACAAGAATATCAGCACAACGGATACGATCCAATATCAGATCTATGAGGATGCGGCATGCACGGAAGCAGTGCCGCTCGGGGTGATCGAGATCACCAAGGAAACCGGCGCGGGAAAGACGCCGGGTCAGGGAACGAGCGATGCGATCCTCGATTGGGACAAGGATTACTATATCAAAGAATCGGATCCTCTGATCAGCGGTTATACTCCGGACGTACGTGTTCACGGTCCCTACAGATTCAATACGGACATGGCGGCAGGTAAGGATGCACTGTCCTCCTGTACCTATGCGGCTGATAAGGCGAATATGAAGATCACGGCCACCATCACGCCTCAGAAGCAAGCCTATGTGGATCTTATCTTTAAGGACAGTTCCGGGACTTCGATCGCGGGAACCTTCAATCTGAGTGATGCTGCACAGAAGACATCCGGCGGCTATGCTGTTTCCGGCTTATCCATCAACATACCGGCAGGAGGGTGTTCCATACCGGTAACGACCGGCACAACTTATAATCTGACGCAGACTTCCAAACCCAACGATGGTATGGTTGCACTCGATGTTTCCTTTACGGTTGCGGCTGATGGCAGCGTAACCGTAAAGAGCGGGAATGCCAAAGCCGATAACTCACCGATGAAAAAGAATCCGCCCGAAAACCCCAAGATCACACTTACCGAGGCTGCGCCGAAGATGGTATTCTGCATGGAGATCTGCACGGCAGAGGATGACGGGGAGTATGAAGGCAAGATCGATAAGGAGAAGGAAGTCGCTGCCGCTCCCGCCGGGTTTGCGTTCAGCATCTATGACAGCGAGAATTGTGATACGGCCGTTTATAATAGTGAAGGCAAGCAGATATCCGGATTGAAGACGGATTCAAAGGGGACGGTGACGATCTCCGGGTTGGCAGACGGAGAATACTATGTACAGAGTACGCAATCCAGTGCGGTGTCGAATGCATCGCAAGTCCTGCTTGATAAGGATTCCGATGGGGATTATTCGGTCTTCAAGGTCACGCAGAGCGGCGGTGTGCTTACCGAACTGACCAAGGTCGGTTCCGGCGGCCGTTGGGAGGCAAAGGACAACAAGATCCGTGCCAAGCTGAAGAAGGGCTCGGTCACGATCAAGGCACAGTCGGATAAGACCTTCTATCTCTACCGCCTCTATGCGGGAGACAGCGATTCGGATGACAAGCGGGAAACCAAGAAGATGAAGGGAGATACGGCCTCCTTCAGCGCGAGCGACAAGAAGACGTATTTTGTGACGGTGTCGACCAGTTCTTCCTCCGGCAGTTCCAAGAGCGCAAGCCTCGACAAGATGCTGCTGCAGGGGTTGCAGGATCTCAACAGTCTTTTCGTCCTGAAGGTGAAGGCCGCGGATTCCGCCAGTAAGATCTCTTATGCGGGACAGACCTGGCAGCTCATTGCTTCCAGTCAGCCGGGGAACGGCGGCTCCCATACCTTTGAGGGACTGATCG
>JAFXTJ010000066.1 GCA_017535945.1 Lachnospiraceae bacterium | reverse complement strand
TTCCAGCCATTTGGTCTCATAGCCGACCCAGCTGAAGATCCCTTTGGAGAACCGGTTATATTCCGACAGGGACAGGACCGACTCCGCAAAACGCTTCGTCATCATGCGGTAATCCCTGGCGCCGTCCACGATCTCGGTCCGGGACATGCGGTTGATCAGGCGGTAAAAGCATCTGGCAAAGAACGAGCGGATCGGCGGTTCGCCTTTGCGGGAAACGCGGCGGGTGGCCACGCAGTCGTAGCCCTCCCGTAAAACGTGTTCCGCCATCTCAGGCAGGAGCGACGGCGGATCCTGCAGGTCGCAGTCCAGAAGAGCGATCAGATCTCCCTGCGCCCGCTGCAAACCGGCATAGATCGCGGCTTCTTTGCCGAAATTTCTGGAGAAACGGACCAGATGGACGCGTTCATCCCGTTCATGGAGTTCTTTCACTCTGTCAGCGGTGGCATCGGTCGAGCCGTCATCGATATACAGGAACTCGACCGCCAGATCCAGTGCGGTGAGCGGGGCTTCGTATTTCAATACTTCATCGTAGAAATCCACGATGTTCTCTGCTTCGTTATAGCAGGGCACGATCAGACTCAAGAGCCGCATGATGCTCCTTTCTCCATGACAAAAATCATAAATGATTATAGGCGTTCAGGGGGAAGAATTCAAGCAGACAAGAGGGAAACGATGCGCGGGGATCCTGCGGCGGATGTATGGGCTGCGGGACGTGAGGGACATGCACCGACTTTGTTTTTACAATTTCGCCGACCTGTCTTATAATTCACCACACTACAGACACACCGCCGGCCTCACTACTGGCGTAGCTTTGCAGGCTGGCGGTGTACCTATCGGGATCCGCCTCCGGCTGCGTAACGATCATCGCGCTACCCGACCTCCATGTGGCGATCTGCCGGTTTTTCAGTGAAAAGATCAGATTCTCTCGAATCGTGCTGCTTCCAAAAACAGCATGGGACAGGTGCACCTCTTTTTGCGCGGAAACGGATACCGGTAACCTCATAGAAAAGGCCGAGTCCATGGGGAATATCGGCCTTTTCGGGGTATCTGTCTATGAGGCGCTGTCCTCCGTGAGCGACCCCGGATCCGTGGTGATCCGGACCTTTCCCTCCGGCAGGAGACAGAGATAGTAGAGATCCCCCTCACGCAGTTCATTGATCCGGCCTACATTATAAGTCACTTCCTCCCCCTCGGTGTCCTTGCCGATGAGGTAGAGGGATTTCGTCAGGTCTTCCCGGTTGATGGGGACCGTCATCCCGGCCAGGGTTTCCTCCCGGCCCACACCGGACGGCATTTCCAGCAGTGCATGATGATCAAACCGCGTGCCCTGAACCCAGCCCAGAGAGACCAGTCCCGTTCCGCTGTGGTTGATGATATGGAACAGCAGTGCCCCGCGGGTAGCCGCCTTAGTCCTGGCTGTCTGTTCCTGATCCGCAATCTCATCCATCTGCCGCTGCAGATCTTCATAAACAGCCGTCTGCGCCTGTATGGCAGGCAGCAGCGTCGCATCGATCTCCTCATCGGTCATCGCAGCTGCATCTTTCTGTATCAGTTCATCTGCAGCCTTGCCGGCTTCGGTCACACGAACGAAGAGGGTATCGTCATAAAGCCCGTCATATGTCTCCTCCGCCTGCGATTTCACCGCAGCGAGCGTCTGCTGTGCCTGCTGCGCCGTTGCGAGCATTCCCGGCGAGGCATGACCGCAGCCGCTTAATATATGCGCCGCGAGCAACACAAGAAGTGCGGCGGGCGCACTTTTTTTCAGGATCATCCTGTTCATGCGTACCATTATAGTACAGAACGTTCCGGAACGCATCAGGTTCTTTTCGCGAATATCCTGCCTTTTGCTTTGCAACCCGTCGGATCTGTGATATAATGCACGGGTCTGTGTGCGTTTTTGAGAGGAGAATGTATGAGGAAGAGTCGTAAAAAGCTGATCGGAAAGCGGATCAACAGTGTTTTGATCGCTGTCATGATGGTGGTCTTCACCATGGCGACGCCTTTTTATGTCAACCGCGTGGAAGCTGCAACGCACTATGCCGCCGGCATCGATGTCTCCTATTATCAGGGTACCATCGACTGGCAGGCGGTCAAAGACGACGGCGTGCAGTTTGTCATGGTCCGCGTGGGTTCCCACAAGAAAGGGATCGACCCGCAGTTTGCCGCCAACATGCAGGGAGCCAATGCCGTCGGTCTGCGGACGGGTGTTTATTACTATTCCGTGGCCCGTACCGTGCAGGAAGCACAGCAGGATGCCAATCTGGTCCTGCAGGCGATCGCACCCTATACCGTGAGTTTCCCGGTGGCGATCGATTATGAGGATTCCTCCGTAAAAGATCTGTCGCCTGCCGATCAGGCAGCTGTCGTGACAGCCTTCTGTGATGTCGTGGCATGCGGCGGTTATTATCCGATGGTCTATGCTTCCCGCAACTGGTTCCTGACCCGCATGGGCAACATCGCCTATGATAAATGGATCTCCCAGTACAACACCGCTCTGGATTATCCCGAACCCTATACCATGTGGCAGTCTTCCAGCCACGGTCAGGTAAAGGGCATCGGCTACCGCGTGGATGTGAACCATCTGTACAAGGATCTCTACTCCTTTATCATTCAGGACGGCTTCACGGAGCGCGGAGGCAAAACCTATCTGTACCGCAATTACAGGAAGCAGCTGGGCTGGGTGGAGTACAACGGCGCGCGCTATGTCTGTGAACCCACGGACAACGGAGCCGTGCAGACCGGATGGTTTACGGATTCTCTCGGCAGACACTATCTGGATCCCGCGCAGGGCGGCAAACTCCTCACCGGACTCCAGGTCATCGAGGGAGAGGCCTATCTGCTCGACGGCAACGGACTGCCTTACAGCGGCTGGTCCGGAAAATGGCCGGAACTCTACTATTTCGCCGAGGACGGCAAGATGGTCCGTGACAAGACGGTCCATATCGGCCAGACGGACTGCACCTTTGATAAGGAGGGACACCTGACGGCACCGGAAGGATTTGATCCCGCAGCAGCGCAGTAAAGAGAACTGATCGGATGATAAAAAAGCCGCCCGTACGGGCGGCTTTTTATTTCTGCAGATATGTTGCTTCTCCTGAATAATAGGACAACAGCAGGGCCACCACATGGGAGTAACTGGCCTTGCCGGAGGAGATCCCGTTAAGCTTCTGATTCTGATCGATAAAGGTGTCAGCCGCTTCGTGGACGAGTTCCGTGGACAGGAGAGCATTTTCCTCCACCTCGGCCCAGCTCTCGTCGGTGAGGAACTGACTGTCAATGAGGACCCGGCGGGAGATAGGCGGATAGGTGTCGTAAATCTCCACACCGACGGTGGCCCGGAAATCATTGTCCACGTAAGGCAGGATGCCCAGATAGCCGCTGTAGACAAAGGATGGGTCCTCGGAACCCATACAGGCAAGAAAGCCGATGAGATTAGCTTCGTCCTCGAAAAGATATCCGTGCGTGTGTGCCAGCTCATGACACATCGTGAACGGATAGTTCAGGATCTCCATGCGCCGGTTGATATTGGCCTCCATGGTAAAGGGGAAGTAGTAACCCATCATATGCTGCTGACTCACAAAATCCGAAAAAAAGAAATACTTCGGACGCACCGAATAACCGGCCAGCCGCGGGAACAGAGATCCGCCCAGCCTTTGATGACAGGCGCGCGCCTCGTCTTCGACAGGTCCCGCAAAGAGCGCATGCCCCGCGTCATCGCGGGGGATCTGCGTCGCGCGCGTGTTGCATTCCTCCACGATCAGGTTGCGTAAGGCTGCCAGCTCCGTCACGGAAAAACTGCGCTCGTCCGCGTGCGGATCCAGCGGCGTGCAGTGATACAGAGCAAAGCAGTTTAAGACCATGATGAGGCAGATACCGGTCAGGAGATCGGCCGTGATGGCGGCCACCGGGCTCATCTTTTTCCGGAATAGTTCCTTTTTTCCGGAAAGATATGCCGGCAACGCGGCAACGAAACAGATGAGGAAGATGAGGAGCCAAAGGAGTCCCGCAAGGATCGCCCATTCCCCCAGGGAAAACGGCAGCAGGGAAGTTAGCCTCCCATAGGTCTGTCCCCAGACAGGGAAGACATATGTGACATACAGATCCGCAAACGGGCGGCAGAACCACGACAGAGCGAGGAATGCCGCACTGAAGGCAAGGATCAGGAGTCGGACACGGCTTTTTTTCCGGCCGGTCACAGCCGGATCACTTCCTCAAGCGACCCGTCCTGCGCCCAGGAAAGCGCCTGCTCATAAT
>JAFXTJ010000065.1 GCA_017535945.1 Lachnospiraceae bacterium | reverse complement strand
TCGACGGGCAGGAGCACAGCCTCGGCGAACGCGTCCACCGCAAAGAGCACTTCCTCCGCGAACGCATCGACCGGCAAGAGCAATGCATCCACCGGCAAGAGCGATGCCTCGACGGGTAAGAGCGCGGCTTCTTCCAATGCCTCGACCGGCAAGAGCAGCGCATCGAACAGCGCCTCCACCGGATCGACGGCCAAGCCGATCAGTTCCACGGGCAAGAAGATCGCGCGCAACGGCGTGCGCATGCGCGGGGAGCCCAATACGGAGGCGACGATCCTCTACACGCTCTACGGCGGGGTGGAGGTCGAGGTGACCAAGATCCGCGACGACGACTGGAGCGAAGTGAAGTATAAGGGAAAGAAGGGCTATATCAAGACCGAGTATCTCTCCGATCCGTGAGAAACCTGCCGGGGCGCCTGAATACGGGACTCCGGAAGAGATGAAGCGAATACAAAGGAGGAGCACAGAATGGCACAGGAAAAGAAGCGTAACGTGATCGTCGGCCAGTCCGGCGGCCCCACCGCAGCGATCAACTCATCCCTCGCAGGTGTCTATCATGCGGCGAAGAATCTCGGTTACCAGCATGTCTACGGGATGCTGCACGGGATCCAGGGTATGCTCGAAAAACGCTTCATCGATCTCGCCGATCATCTGAAGACCGGTCTGGATCTCGAACTCCTGAAGCGCACACCCAGCGCCTATCTGGGCTCCTGCCGTTACAAACTCCCCGAGATCAACGATGATAAGGATCTCTATGAGAAACTCTTCGCGATCCTGGATGAACTGGAGATCGATGTGTTCATCTACATCGGCGGCAACGATTCCATGGATACGATCAAGAAGCTGGCGGATTACGGCATCATCACCGGTTCCAAGATCCGTTTCGTCGGCAGTCCCAAGACCATCGACAATGATCTGGCGTACACCGACCACACACCCGGCTTCGGCTCCGCCGCCAAGTATATCGCGACCTCCGTTAAGGAAGTCATCCGTGACGGCTGGTCCCTCGAACTCTCCAAGGGCCAGGTCGTGATCATCGAGATCATGGGGCGCGACGCGGGGTGGCTGACCGGTTCCGCCGCGCTTGCCAAGGGAGAAGACTGCGACGGCGCGGACGCGATCTATCTGCCGGAGCTGCCGTTTGATGTGAATGCTTTTGTCACCAAATGCAAGGAGCTGCTCAGAAAGAAGAACTGCGTGGTCATGTGTGTCTCCGAGGGCATCCATACCGAGGACGGCACCTATATCAGCGAGATGGGCAATTCGAACGGCTTCATCGACGCGTTCGGCCACAAGCAGCTGACCGGCACGGCCCGTTATCTCTCCGAGATCGTCGCCAGGGAGTGCGGCTGTAAGACCCGTGCGGTCGAATTCTCCACGCTCCAGAGAGCCGCTTCCCACTGCGCCTCCCGCACGGATATCGAGGAGGCTTTTGAGTGCGGCGCCGCTTCCGTTAAGGCTGCCGATGAGGGCGATTCCGGCATGATGCCCGTTATGGTCCGCACCTCCGACGATCCGTACAAGATTACCACGGATATCAAGGATGTCCACAAGATCGCCAATGCGGTCAAACTCGTCCCGCGCGAGTGGGTCAATGAGGAGGGCACCTATGTGACGGAGGAGTTCCTGCGCTATGTGCGCCCGCTGATCCAGGGCGACGTCGATCCCATCACGGTGGACGGCATTCCGCGCCATCTGTACGTGCCCGGATATCACGAACTGCTCTGAAAAAAAGGATTGCATATGTCACGACAGTGTGATACCATGCTTTGCGGATATTAAGTCTGCGCAATGGGGCGTAAAGACCGTCTGGTCTTTGCGCCCTTTGTATATGCAAAAAGGAGGAAACGAAAAATGCCAGCAGCAAAGAAGACAGTAAAGACAGCAGCAAAGAAACCGGCGGCGAAGAAGCCGGCGGCCAAGCCCGCGGCGAAGAAGCCCGCAGCCAAGGCGGCCGGGCCCGCGGCAGCGAAGAGCGTCGCAAAGAAGCCCGCAGCCAAAGCGGCCGTGAAGAAGACGGCAGTCAAGGCGGCCGTGAAGGCACCGGCGAAGAAGATGAGCTACGTCGATGAGATCTACAACTATGTTGTAGAGAAAAATCCCGCCCAGCCGGAATTCCATCAGGCTGTCAAGGAGGTCCTGGAGTCCCTGCGTGTGGTCATCGAGGCCAACGAGGAGGAGTACAGGAAGCAGGCTCTGCTGGAGCGTCTCGTGACACCCGAGCGCCAGATCCTCTTCCGTGTGCCGTGGGTTGATGACAAGGGCCAGGTGCAGGTCAACAACGGCTTCCGCATCCAGTTCAATTCCGCGATCGGTCCCTACAAGGGCGGTCTGCGTTTCCATCCTTCCGTCAACCTGGGCATCATCAAGTTCCTGGGCTTTGAGCAGATCTTCAAGAACTCCCTGACAGGCCTCCCGATCGGCGGCGGCAAGGGCGGTTCCGATTTCGATCCCAAGGGCAAGAGCGACCGCGAGGTCATGGCTTTCTGCCAGAGCTTCATGACGGAGCTCTACCGCCACATCGGCGCGGACACCGATGTACCCGCCGGTGATATCGGCGTGGGCGGCCGTGAGATCGGCTATCTTTATGGACAGTACAAGCGCATCCGTGACACCTATGAAGGTGTGCTCACCGGCAAGGGTCTGACCTACGGCGGCTCTCTGGCGAGGACCGAGGCGACCGGCTACGGCCTGCTCTACCTCACCAACGCGATGCTCAAGGCCAACGGCATCAACATCAAGGGCAAGACGATCGTCGTCTCCGGTGCCGGCAATGTGGCCATCTACGCGATCCAGAAGGCACAGCAGCTCGGTGCCAAGGTCGTGACCTGCTGCGATTCCACGGGCTGGATCTACGATCCCAAGGGCATCGATGTGGAACTGCTGCGCGAGGTGAAGGAAGTGAAGCGCGCACGCCTCGACGAGTATGCGAAGAAGCGCCCCTCCGCACAGTATCACACGGGCAAGGGCGTATGGGGCGTGAAGTGCGACATCGCGCTGCCCTGCGCCACGCAGAACGAGCTGGATCTTGCGGATGCCAAGAAGCTTGTGGCAAACGGCGTCAAGGCTGTCTGTGAGGGTGCCAACATGCCCACCACGATCGAGGCGACGCAGTACTTCCAGAAGCACGGCGTGCTCTTCGTCTGCGGCAAGGCTGCCAATGCCGGCGGCGTGGCCACCTCCGCGCTGGAGATGAGCCAGAACTCCGAGCGTCTGTCCTGGTCCTTTGACGAGGTGGACGGCAAGCTTAAGGACATCATGGAGAACATCTTCAAGAATATCGATGCCGCGGCCAAGAAGTACGGCAAGAAGGGTGACTATGTCGCCGGTGCCAATATCGCGGGCTTCCTCAAGGTCGCCGATGCGATGAAGGCGCAGGGGATCGTCTGATCCGGTATCCGGCGCTGCATCAAAACGGGGTTCCCGCAAGGGAACCCTGTTTTTTTGTCGGAAAGCGTCCCAAAGCGGCGGAAATAGTGTATGATAGAGAGTTGATGTATGCGGTTGCATCCCCGGAGCATGCCGGGGAGTGAAGAAAGGATCAGCATGAAGAAGAGGCTCATATCGACGGTCATCGTATCGGCCCTGGTACTCGCACAGCTGGCCGGCTGCGGACAGCAGACGCCCGTGACGCCGGATCCCGCGCAGGCACCGGCACAGGACGCGGCCACCGCGGGAAGCGGAACAGCGGAAGGTGCCGACAGCGGAGAGAGTGCTTCCAAGAGCGAGGCGGAGGAGGACGATTTCCTGCCCGAGATCTCCATGCTCCTGAAGCGGATCGAGACGGAGGATACCTGTACCCCGGAGGCGGAGAATACCGCACACGTCGAGCCGTTCCCGTACGGCTACGTCGTTTATCCGGAGTTCACACCTTCCGAGGAGACCGTGAAGCAGTACCCCGAGATGTCCGCCACGTTAAAGACCATGTCCGATGAGTACGCGGAGCACGCGCTGACCGCGCTGGCTGAGGAGCAGAATGTGGTGGAGGAGTGGAAGTCCTATTCGGAAGACGGGACGGTCACCATGTTCACCTCCAACGAGCAGAACTGGGAGCCGGAGATCACACGGGCGGATGACCGGATCGTGTGCCTCCTCATGTCCGAGGAGAGCTACTACAACGGCGCGCATCCCTATAGCGCCTACCGGTCGCAGGCCATCGACACGAAGAGTGGGGAGCGTCTGCCGCTTTCCGATGTGATAAACGACATGTTCTCCCTGCCCTACATCCTGTTAAAGAATCTGAAATCCATCGACGAGACCTATGAATTCAGCAGCGAGGAGGAGGCGGAGATGCTCCCGACCATCGAAGAGGTCGTGGCGGACGGTGCGCTGCCCTGGTCTCTGGATGACGAGGGCTTCCATGCCTATTTCAATCCCTATGTCCTGCAGGCCTACGCGTTCGGTCCGATCTTCGTCGATCTGCCCTACAGTGAATGGCCGGATCTGATCCGGTCGGAGTACATGCCCACGACCCTCAAGGGGAAACCGATCACGGAGCGCGTCACCTGTGACAGGGAAGAGGAGAGCGCGGCAAAAAAGTACTCCGCGGCGGAGCTGAAGAAATATGAGCTTGCGGACGAGACGGAAACCGGCAGTGCGCAGGAGTCGGCGCCGGTCTTTCAGGTGGAGTGTCCGGACTACTTCGCGGAGACCTATGCGGCGGAGGGCGTCAGGGATCCCATCGGGGAGTCACTGGTGACGCTCACCGAACTCGAGAAGTACAGGGAGACCCGGGAGTGGCTGGATGTCGATGCCTGGAGCGAGCGCAACAATGTCACGCTCCCCTCGGCGGGCTACGCGACCACCGGATTCTCTGACGGCGCGTATCACTATGAGCCGGACAACCGCGCCGATGAGGGCGTGCTGCGCCTGACGGTCTCCGACGCCAACTGGAAGAACACGATCGGTGTTTATGATTTCTCCGCATATCTGGATACCCCCGGGGAGGGGCGGTATCCTGTCGGACTGGAGATCCCGTGTGCCTCTCTTTATGCCGGTACGCTCTATGTGCAGATCGCGCACCGTACCTATTCCGAGTCGCAGCCGTACACGGGCTTTATCGTGGCCGTGGAGCCATCCACCGGCAAGCTCCTGTGGCGCAGCGATATGCTCAAGGCCAATGCCAGCAATTTCATGGTGATCGACGACCAGATCATCTGCGGGTACGGCTTTACGGACGAGGATGACTACATCTACATCCTGAGCCGTCATAACGGCGGTGTGCTGAAGCGCATCAAGGTGAAGAGCGCACCGGAATACTTTATCCGGAGAATGGAAGCCGGCAGCGAGATCCTGTATGTCCTGACCTACAACACGGCTTACAAGTATGAGATCAGTTATGGCTAAGCGGCTCCGGCCCGCAGCCGCGTGGCTCGCGGTCTGCTGTCTGCTCATCACGGGCTGCAGTCTGCCTGTCGGACTGCCCGGACAGAAAGATACCGCACAGGATGAAGCACAGAGCCTGCTCCCCCCGACGGCGGAGCCTCTGAAGCAGGATCCGGTGCAGGAGTCCGGGGAGACGACGGATGAGCCCGGGGATGCGGCACAGCAGGAGGAGCCGGTGATCCTGCCGGATGTCGGCAGCGTCCCCTTCGGCAGACCGCCGGTCGAGAACAACGGCGGTTACTTCGTCCGCGTGGGCAATGAGGTGTGGTTCCGCAGGCAGAATATGGCTGCTCTGGAGACGACGGCGGTCTGGAGCGATTTCATTGACGCGCCCGTTTCTGCCGACGAGCCGCCGGCGTCCATGATGTACAGCTGCGATCTCGTCACGGGGGAAGTGACAAAGCGCATCGAGGATGTGGGCGGAGGCTACGGCCCGCTGTATTACCGCAACGGCGGATTCTACTCGGTCCGCTATGTCGGCGGAGAGCAGGACATCTACTGGTTTTCCCTGGACGGGACTGAGATCCGGGAGCTCTGCGCCGGCTGGATCCAGGACATGATGCCGGACGGCGGCCTGGTCGTCATGGGCTGGGAGGACGGTGCCGGCTATCTCGCCGTCTATGACGGAGAGGAGCGCAGAGCGAAGTATTCCGCGGGGGACGACAGCATCGTCTACTGCGGCTCGGCGGACGGAGATGTGTTCTTCATCCTGAACCGCTACGCGGACGGCAGTTCTGTCCTAATGCAGCTGCTGTCGGACGGATCCATGAAGAATCTGGGGGAGATCCCGCCCAGGGATATCGATTATGACGGCGGGACTCCGGAATGTGAGGATTTCCTCTATGATCTGGAGGCGTTGAGCGGGGATCCGGAACAGGATGTTTCCGCGGAGCAGACGGGATATGTCTATCTTCTGGCTGCATGGCGCGAGGGGACCGGACATTATCTGGCCGAGCGCAGGCTCTTCCGCGCAAGACCGGGGCGGACGGACTCGCTTGAGCCGTTTGAGGCGGCTGTCAGGCCGCGCGGGGATACCCAGCCGGAGATCGCATATCTCTGTATGGATGCGCCGGAGAAGCCGCAGATCGTCGAACTGCTTCCCGGCAGCGCGGTGCTTTCGGAAGACGTCGAGGGCGATCTCCTCCTCATCGATTCGGTGAAGGAGCAGACAAGAGTCGCACGGAATTTCCTCAAACGGACTGCGGAGCCTGATGAAAACGGCAATGACGGCGGGATCTATATGCCGCAGACGCTGGAGGCGGTCGGCGGCACGGTCTTCGGGATCATCGCCCTCACGGAGCGCGCGCCGGAGGATGACATCGGCTGGCGTGAGGCTTATACCCTGCAGGAACTCGAGTACTTCCGGCTGCCTGTGAGAGGCTACGGAGACGGAGAGCTGCTGATCCGTGACGGGGAAGGGGTTAAGGAAACCATCTTTATCGACAGCAGGAGAGGGTAGAGGATCCGCGAGCGTAAAAAAACGGCGCCGAAGCGCCGCCTTTTTGATGTACTGTTATTGGCCGGGATCCCGCGGGTGACATCTCAGCCGCCCTCGGCCTTGAGCATCTCGATGACTTTCTTTACGGTCTTCTGCTCGGCTTCAAAGGTGCCGCCGATCGCCAGATACTGTCCCTCGGAAAAGGTGCGGGCGATCCGGCAGTCCAGGGAACACAGCTGCGCCG
>JAFXTJ010000064.1 GCA_017535945.1 Lachnospiraceae bacterium | reverse complement strand
ACGACCTCGCGCACCGCGTTGCCGAAGGTTGCCAGTTCTTCATAGGCCTTATCCGTGAAGACCAGTTCCCTCTCCTGCATCTCGCTCATCGTCTCCACGATATTGCGGGCATGATCGCTGATCCGTTCGAAATCTCCGATGCTGTGCAGGATCACCGACAGGGAATGGCTGGTCTTGAGATCCAGCTCCGTCGCGTTGATCTTGACCAGATAACTGCCGATCTCATCTTCATAGCGGTCGATCCGGTTCTCCAGCCGGACCACTTCCTCTTTGCCCTCGATCGTGTAATCCATGAGCACATCCAGCGCCTTGTTAATGCATTCCATGGAGTATTTCGCCATATCGCGGGCTGCTCCCCTGGCCTGTTCCAGCGCAAAGGGCGGATTGGTGAGGAAACGGTCGTCCAGCGACTGCAGTCCCCGCTGCGATTCCTGTTCCTCTCTCTCCTTATCATCGATCGGGATCGACCGGAGCGCCAGCTGTACGAGGAAACCGGAGAACGGCAGCGCAAGAAGCGTGGCTGCCAGATTGACCAGTGTGTGGATCCCGGCCACGGCGACCATGCCGGCCTGATTTTCCAGAAAAGCGAAATGCAGGAAAGAATTCAGGGTATAAAAAACGATCATAAAGGTGAATGCCTTGATGATATTGAAATAAAGATGCATCAGAGCGGTCCGCTTGCCGTTCTTATTGGCCCCGAGCGAAGAAAGGATCGCCGTGATACAGGTGCCCACCTCGGCGCCGATGACGACAGGGATCGCCATTCCCATGGAGATGAACACGGAAGCCGACAGCGCCATCAGGATACCGATGGTGGCTGCGGAGGACTGGATCACCATGGTAAAAAGGATCCCGACCAGAAAACCGATCACCGGATTGGCAAATGAGGTGAGGATCCCGGTAAATACCGTGTTGGAGGAAAGAGGCGCCACAGCGCCGGACATGGTCTGCATCCCTGTCATCAGGACCGCAAATCCCAACAGGATCGTGCCGATATTCTTCCGCTTATCCTTCTTCGCCGTCATGTAGAGCAGGATGCCGATGAAGGCCACAAACGGCGTAAATACCGCAGGTTTGAACAGCGCAAGGAACGCGGGGCCGGTACTGCCGATCGCATTCAGGGACAGCAGCCAGGCATTGGCCGTGGTACCGAGATTGGCTCCCAGGATCACATTGACCGCCTGGGAGAGACTGATGATCCCGGAATTGACGAAACCCACGACCATGACCGTGGTCGTGGAGGAAGACTGCACGAGCGCCGTCACACCGACACCGAAAAGATAGGCGATGAAGCGCTTCTGCGTGATGCCGGAGAGTATCTTTTCCAGCGTGGTACCGGAGAGTTTGGTGAGTCCGCCGCTCATGACGCTCATGCCGTACAGGAACAGAGCGAGCCCGCCGACGAGACCGGCTATGATCATCATTGTTTCCGAAGACCTCCTTATGTGTCAGCACACGATCATAGGATACTATGGATCGGGCAAAAAAGCAATCTCCGGACGCCTCACCAGGCGAGCGCCGCCCTGACCGCACGCTGCCAGCCGGCCAGTCGTTCCTCGCGGACGGTCCGGTCCATTCCCGGGGTGAACCGGCGTCCCAGCTGTTCCATGTGGACGAGTTCCTCTTCATTCTGCCAGAAACCGACGGAAAGGCCGGCCAGATACGCCGCCCCTAATGCCGTGGTCTCAATACACTTGGGCCGCCATACCACCGTGTCCGTGATATCCGCCTGGAACTGCATGAGGAAGTTGTTGGCGGAGGCTCCTCCGTCCACCCGCAGTTCCCGGAGCGGCACTCCGGCATCCTGCTCCATCGCCCGGATCACGTCGTGTGACTGGTAGGCGATGGATTCCAGCACGGCGCGGATATAGTGCTCCTTTTTACAGCCTCTCGTGATCCCCACCGCCATCCCGCGGGCGTGAGGATTCCAGTACGGCGCACCGATCCCGGTAAAGGCGGGCACCACATAGACGCCGGCCGTATCCGCCACTGCCGTGGCATATTCCTCCGACTGGGCAGCTGTTTTGATCATACGCATCTCGTCTCTGAGCCACTGGATCCCGGCGCCTGCGACAAAGACACTCCCCTCCAGCGCGTATCCGGGTTTCTCGTCCAGCCCGGCGGCAATGGTCGTGATCAGCCCGTGCTCCGAACGGATCGCCCGGTCACCGGTATGCATGAGAAGGAAGCAGCCCGTGCCAAACGTATCCTTGACCTCCCCCTCTCTGAAACAGCACTGCCCGAAGAGTGCCGCCTGCTGATCCCCGGCGCAGCCGGCGATCGGCAATTCTCCGTTCAGCAGGAAGGGATCGCTCATGCCGTACACATGACCGGATGGAAAAACCTCCGGCAGCATTGCGGCGGGAATTCCGAAGATATCCAGCAGTTCGCTGTCCCAGCACCGTTCATGGATATTGAACAGCATCGTGCGCGAAGCATTGGTGTAATCCGTGGCGTGAACGCGCCCCTTGGTGAGATTCCAGATGAGCCAGCTGTCCACGGTGCCGAACGCCAGCTCTCCCGCTTCCGCTCTGGCCCTTGCACCCTCCACATGATCCAGGATCCAGGCAATCTTGGTCGCGGAGAAATAGGCATCCGGCACAAGTCCCGTTTTCTCCCGGATCTTATCCGCAAGGCCACGGGCGCAGAGTTCCTCGATCGTATCGGCCGTGCGCCGGCACTGCCAGACAATGGCATTATACAGCGGCTCGCCCGTTTTCCGATCCCAGATGATCGTGGTCTCTCTCTGATTTGTGATACCGATCGCGGCGATATCCTCCGCCACGGCACCGATCTGCGCCATCGCTTCCGTGGCAACGGAAAGCTGCGATGACCAGATCTCGCGGGGATTGTGTTCCACCCAGCCCGGTTGGGGATAGTACTGCTGAAATTCCTTCTGCGCCAGGCTGACGATCTTAGCCTGCCGGTCAAACAGGATGCAGCGGGAACTGGTCGTTCCCTGATCCAGTGCCATGATATATTTCGCCATACGTCCCTCCCTCAGCCGAATTCCCTGACAAACCGGATATACCTGCCGTAATGCACCGGAGAAAAAGACACGGTCCTCTCCGGAGCATAACTGCCCCCGTAGATATCCTCCTCGATCTCCACCTCGCCGTCCCGGGCGAATCCGAGCTTCTCACACAGATGAACGGAGGCAGCATTCTCTTCCTTGACCAATGCCTGTACCCGCGGCAGAAGCAGTACATCTCTGCCGTAATCGAGGATGGCGCTGCAGACCTCATATGCATAGCCGTGTCCCTGCCAGGGCCTGCCGATCATGAATCCCAGTTCAATTTCCTGAAAACCCTGACGGATGCTGAAGCCGGCACGGCCGATGATCCGCTGCTCATCGGTCAGGAGCACGGTCCATACGCCGAAGCCCAGGAGACCGTATACTCTGCGGATATAGTCCGCGGTGTAGCGCTTCTCGTCCTCCGGGTCCGCAAACAGCCCCTCCTGGTATTCCGTCATGGAAGGGTCCCGGTAGATCGCGTAAAAGTCCTCGACATCCTCAACGACCGTCTCACGGACCGTGAGATGCTCCGTCGTGAGGATCGTCCAGGGGAGCCCGGAGAGACGCTGCCATGCTTTGCGATAGGAATCCGTATCCACTTCATCCGGCTCATCAAAGACCACCCGGAGTCCCGGGAAGCGCTCGCTCCGGTTTCCGTCGTGAAGAAAACCGGCGATACAGGCTCCGCTCTCCTTCATCCTCTCCGCTGTTTCATGAGAGTCCGCCAGATACAGGAATCCGGGATCAACCGGCGGCGCCGGCTCATCGGACGCCAATACCCTGCAGGCAAGCCCGTCCTCAGCCAGATGGTGCTGTGCCCGCTGGAAAAGCGCCTGCAGCGCCGGATCCGGCCGTGCGCCGGAGACGCAGAAACAGATCCCCGTAAAACAGGGGCAGGGAATCTCCCCTGCCCCGCTTTTGTCACTTTGCTGCCGCACCGGAGAGATATCCCTCCAGATCAACGATCGCTGCCTCTTCATCCGACCCGTCCGCAGTCACCGTGACCGCGTCTCCGGAACTCAGCGTCAGCGCCATCATGCCCATGATACTCTTGGCATTCACCTCGGCATCTCCCGCCTGGATCCGCAGGGATGCGTCATAGCGGGATGCGTGCTGCACCAGCTCCGCGATCGGCCGGGCCTCCAGCCCGCGCGGCAGCCTGATCTCCACCTGTTTTGTGATCATAATCTTCTCCTCCTCTTTTATACTGACTCCGCATTCTCTTCCTCTTCATCCTCTTCCGCGATCTTCATCAGTCTGCGAAGTCTGTGATTCACACCGGATTTGCCGAGAGGCGGATCGAACATCGCTCCCAGTTCCTCCAATGTTGCCTCCGGATTTTCGATACGCAGGGCAGCCATCTCCCTCAACGCGGGGGGCAGTTCCCCCGGTCCGCTCTTTTTGAGCAGTCTTTCTATGGCGATGATCTGGCGCGCGGCCGCATCCACTGTCTTGCCGATATTGGCGGTCTCAATGTTCACACGCCGGTTGATGCGGCCTCTGACATCCCTCACCACACGGGCATTTTCCATGGCGAGGAGTGCACGGTCCGCCTGCATATAACCAAGGAGACGGACGATCTCCTCCGCGTCCTTGATATAGACGATCTCCCGCCCTCTGCGGCTTGTCCGGTGCGCATGCAGTTCCTCGCCGCGTAGGGCTTCCTCCGCCTCGCCGGCCAGCCGGGCATCTCTGCAGACGATCTCCAGATGATAGGATTTCTCCGGATCGTTCATCGTACCCGCACACAGAAACAGACCTCTCAGAAAAGCCCTCCTGCAGCAGGATCTGCCCGGCAGTGCGCCCTCCACGGCTCTGCAGACCTCCGCAAGATCTGCGGGATCTCCCGTGATCCGCCCGTCACCGTAATCCGCGTCTATCGTAAATGCTTTTTGCAGGATTGTAAAGAATTTTCTGACCGCCGCGAGAGGAGTCCTGCGGAGGCAGAGCGTTCCTTCCTCCCTCCTGCCCTCCTGCATCAGCCAGATCGCCCGCATCTCCGCCAGACGGCAATGTCTGGCACTGTCGATCCGTTCTGTCAGCTCCTCCTTGACCCCCGCGCTGAACGACCTGCTCATCGGGTCTTCTTCATGAGCTCGCGGTGGAGCAGATGGAATCCCACCTGCTTCTCCCGATCCTTCAACCGATTACACAGCTCGGAGGCAATGGCGACGCTCCGGTGCTGTCCGCCGGTACAGCCGATCGCGATGACCAGCCGGTATTTGCCCTCTTTGTGGTATCCGGGCAGCAGGAACAGGAGCAGTTCCGTGAGTTTGTCCAGAAATTCCCGGCAGACCGGGTTCTCCAGAACAAAATCCCGGACCGCTTCGTCCTCTCCCGTCAGATGCTTCAGACTGTCGATGTAAAAGGGATTGGGAAGAAAGCGCACATCAAAGACCAGATCGGCATCCGACGGGATCCCGAACTTGAATCCGAAGGAGAGCACCTGGACCATGAGACTGCTGTACTCCGCGCCTTCGGCAAAAATATTGCTGATCTCCTGCCGGAGATCCCGTGTCAGCAGACCGGATGTGTCTATAATATAGTCGGCTTTTCCGCGGATGCCTTTCAGGATCTCCCGTTCCTTGGCGATCCCGTCCCCGATCCTGCCGTCCCCCGAGAGAGGATGGACCCGTCTGGTCTCCTTATACCGTTTGATGAGGACCTCGTCCTCCGCATCCATGAACAGCACTTCGCAGGGGATGCCTGCCTCCCTGAGAGCGGAGATCTCCTCCTCGGCCGCACGGAGCGCCTTCGCTGCTCCCTGCTCCCCGCCGACTCCGGCCCGGACATCGATCCCGATCGCCGCACGGGTGATCTCGGAATCCGGCTGTGCCGCCAGTTCGGCAAATTTCCCGATCAGGGATACCGGCAGATTATCGACGCAGTAAAAGCCGTCATCCTCCAGCATGCGGATCGCCGCCGTCTTGCCGCCTCCGCTCATCCCCGTCACGATCACCAGTCTCATGACTCCGTCACCTCTTCCCATTCACCGAGCATCTCGACCTCCGGCGTCAGCCGGACCCCGCTGTTCTCGTACACACGCCGCTCCACCTCCCGCATCAGGCTGCGGATCTGTGCCGCCGTGGCGTGTCCTTTGTTGATGAGAAATCCGGCGTGCTTCTCCGAGATCTGTGCATCTCCGACAGACAGCCCTTTGCAGCCCGCCTCCTCGATCAGCTTCGCTGCAAAATATCCCTCCGGCCGCTTCCAGGTGGAACCGGCGCTGGGGTATTCCAGCGGCTGTTTGCTCCTCCTCTTCTCCAGAAGCTCATCCATTGTCCGCCGGATCACCGTCCGGTCTCCTCTGCGGAGACGGAAACGTGCGCTCAACACGATCTCTCCCGTTTCCGTCAGTATGCTGTGGCGGTAGGAAAACCGCATCTCTTCGCCGGAGACGCAGCGGACCGTGCCGTCCCGGCCAAGCAGCGTCACCTCAGCCGTCACATCCCGCATCTCTCCGCCGTAAGCTCCCGCGTTCATGCGGACGGCACCGCCGACAGTACCCGGGATCCCGGAGGCGAACTCCAGGCCGCTCAGACCCTGCTCCGCCGCAAACACAGAGAGCGCCATCAGAACGACGCCGCTCTTTGCTCCGATCAGGACGGACTCCTCCTCTTCCCCGAGGATCTCCGTCCCGGTCAGGACATCTGCGGTACTGATCACCGTTCCACGGTAGCCGGCGTCCGATACCAGGAGATTGCTCCCCTTGCCGATCACGGTACAGGGTGTTCCCTCATCGCGGCAGGAAATCAGGATCTCACGCAGTTCCTCCTCCGAGGAAACAAAGACCATCCGGTCCGCCGGTCCGCCCACGCGCATCGTGGTATGGGCCGACAGGGGTTCGTCATACAGTGTCCGCATGTTCTGTCTTATCCAGGATCAGCTTCGCCGCGCCGACGATCCCCGCCTGATTTCCGAGGGTCGCCAGTTTCCACTGTACCCCGGCACAGCCCGGGAAAACACATTTCTTAAAAGAAGGCAGAAGCAACTCGAACAGCACCTCGCCGGCTTTGGTCACTCCGCCGCCCAGGACGATCGCCTCGGGATTCAGCACAGAGGCGCAGATCGCCAGTCCCTTGCCCAGATACTCGCCGTATTTCTCCGTCGCGCGCTTCGCCACAACATCTCCTGCCGCCGCCGCATCAAAAAGATCTTTGCAGGTGAACTCCCTGCCTTTCAGCGTGCTGTCCTCCGTTGATGCCGCGAGGACACGCTTTGCCACGCGGACCGCTCCGGTCGCACTGGCGTATTCCTCAAAACAGCCGTACTGCCCGCAGCCGCAGGGTTCCGTTTCGTCATCCTCCAGATGAAGATGTCCGATCTCGCCTCCGGCGCCGACGGCACCGGTAAGAAGCTTTCCGTCCACGATGATCCCGCCTCCGACACCTGT
>JAFXTJ010000063.1 GCA_017535945.1 Lachnospiraceae bacterium | reverse complement strand
CGGCGCAGCTGTGTTCCCTGGACTGCCGGATCGCCCGCACCTTTTCCGAGGGACAGTATCTGGCGATCGGCGGCACCTTTGAAGCCGAGCAGAAGACCGTAAAGAAAGTCATCGAGATGCTCAAGGCCGAGGGCGGCTGAGCAGTCCCGCAGGAATTCAGCACTTATAGCAAACAGCAAAGGCGGCGCATTTGCGCCGCCTTTATTCTGCCCTCCGGGTGTTCCCGGGAAAACTCACGGCCCGGTCACAATGACTGTCTTGCCCTTGACAGGGACAGTGAGTACAGGATCTGAAATACCGGATACCTTGCCTTCGTTGCCGCGCCACTCATTCGGATCACTGCTCGCATAGCCCAAACAGACTCTGTGCGCCACGCCCTCCGCCTGCGCCGTATTCACACAGTTTACGAGGACCTGATCCCGCAGGAGGACCGCATAGGTCTCATTGCCTCTGCCGTAAAGGAAACTGATGCACAGACTGCTGCCGCCATCCTGCTCCTCTCCCATTAGCCAATGGCTTACCGTTCCCTTTATCGTCAGTTGGCTCTGCCCCCTGACCCCGAGTTTTGAGACGATATTATTGCCTTCGAAGCGGCCGCCAAGAAGCGACATCCCCACGGCGCTGTTCACGTTATTCAGTGTCACGACCCCCTTGCCGGCTGCTTCATCCATATCCGCTGCCAATGTGGAAGGACGGTGTATCGAATAATTCCTGTCCTCCGGGTTCCAGCCATGACCATATGACAGTTCCGTAAGTCCGGTCGCCGTGATATTTGCGGCATGGAGTTCCGCTCCCGACATTTCCAGATCCTTCACATTTACTTCGCCGTTCACGTATGCGTCGCAGCCATTAAGAACTACCGACTCAAATGCCCTGATCCCGCCATTCACCGCAAGATTCCCTTTCATCTCAACAGACAGACCGCTTGTCGCCGTACCTGTGATATTTCCGATCCGGGAACCTGTGATCTCCCCGCGCAGACACAGCCTGCTGCCGGCCGATACCATGAAATTGAGATCCTGCATCGTGACCGAATCCTTGTTGACCTTCAAACTGTTGAGTCCGATGTCTTCCAGTACAACGTCTCCGTTTACGGTAAGACTCGTAGCAGACGAGTGGAATCCGCAGACCGGATGATCGTCCGCCGTTTTGATGGTAAGGCTATCCGCCAGTTTTGTCTTCGGCATCACAAATGTCTTAGCCACAGCGGCAGGCTCCCTGCCCTTGACCACCCCTCGCTCTTCCACTGTCCTCCAGGAGATCACGCCGACATCGTCGCGCAGACACATCTCATAGGAATGATCCTCCCGCGCTGCCTTATCCACATAGGCGACCGCCTGTTCCCAGTTTGTAAAGCGCGTCGAGTTCTCATCCATCCGGCCATTCCAACCCGGATAGTACTTGCAGTTCTCCTCATCTGTATCCTCCACATCGACCGTTGCCGGCAGATCCGTCACATAGACACTCCCTTTATACCAGGTCAGCCACTCTCCCGGATGATCGGCATCCACTTCGTAGTCATCAGCATATCCGTACCCGTACAGGTAGAAATCCGTCGTCGGATCCTCCGGATCCGGGGTCGATGTTTTGACGAGCAGATCCGTCAGATTCAGGTAAGGTGCATTCAGTAACTGCGTGCCCTTTGCAGGTGCCTTATTTGCATCTCCTGTGTAGATGAGACCTCTCTCCCGCATCTCCTGCAGAGTAGGCACATCCCCGTATTTATTCGCATCCCAATCATATAAATACGGATGCACCGCCAAAGTGACTCCTTCGACACGTCCGCTGATCGTCAGCTGCGACACGGAGTTCTCCGGCTTCACCGCCGAGAAGGTCGCATCAACCCAGAGTACATCCTCCCAATCCGTACCGGATACCGGCTCACCCGTCACCGGAGTCCATCCGCCGCTTTCCATACTGCCGCCCCTGATCGTCCCCAGCGTGATCTTTCCGTTTCCGTAGAACCCGGCCACACCGTATACAGTGACATCAGACACTTTGATGTCCGACACTGCCGGTGCATAGTCGGTAGTGAGCATTGCATATTCATTTCCGGCCGAACACAGTTCCATCGCTGCCACATCTACAGTTCCGTAGGAAATGAGCAGGGTTTTGTCCAGCCTGATCGTGCCCTTTTTCGCCGTCACTTTGTCGAACTCGAGATAACCTGACTCAGGATCCTGTGTCATCGCATGATCGAACCCGATGCACACCGCATTCGATGTATTGATACTGTTTGTCTGACTGACGGTCGTCGCATTACTGTATTCACACAGACAGACCTGCGTAAACCTGACACTGCAGGCCGGATTCAGTGCTCCGGTGTAATTCAGTACAGGCTGATCATCGTCCGTGGCATTACCATCAAGGAGTTCCACATGATCCGCGTTTGCCGCCTTCGGCCAGAGCATCGCCGAGACTGCTCCGCCCTTTCCCATGCCATATTCTCCCGGATTGAAAGAAACCTCATAACGGTCTTTACCGCTTGCCCGGGCATCGATGAGTTTAACCGCTTCCTCCCAGGTATGCACCTTTGCCGTAAGAGTTTTTTCATCGTTTTCATCGGCAGCAAATCCGGTGATCGTGATCGGCATATCCGAAGTCTTCGTCATCAGGATATCACCATTCATATCCTTATACGGAGTCACACCGTCCGGCGCATTTCCGAGACTCCTCTGTGGAATACCGCCCGCAAGGTATCTCTCATCCAGACCATTCCAGTCGATCGTGATCCATTCCGGATTCGCCCGCTTCGCATTGATCAGCGGGAGCCCCATCTGATCTGTGCCCGTGACCGTATAGTTCCGCCGTCCTATAGGCACTTCAGATGTATAGTCGTACTCATCCGTGATCGTTTCCGTTCTCAGATAATTCAGCGGACTGATCGCTTCGGCTATCCCGTCATCATTGACAAAGACCGAACGCAGCGGCTCGATGACGAGCAGTTTTCGGTTCGCCGCCCGGATTTCCCCGTTAACGGTGAAATTCGGCTTACGCGTGATATTGTTTCCGCTGCCTTTCTGCGTAAAACTCACGCAGAGAGTAGGATGATTGTCTGTGCCCGAGTCGACAACGATCTGATCGACGCTTCCCGTCCCGGTGACGATCAATCTGGACAGTCGCCCCAGCTTCAGGGATCCGACATTGCTGATCTTATTCATGCAGATCCTGTTATACTGCGCCACGCTCACCTGATCGAAGTTCGTGATCCCATCCGTGATCACCATCTCCTTTACGTAGTTTTTCAGATTCAGATCCAGTTCCGTCACTCCCCTGACACCGGTGATCGCCTTCAGGGCCGTCCCTTCCACGTTGGACATAAGCAGATTCAGCATCACATGGGCTTTCGATCTGCTGTTTCTCCGGATCTGGATCGTCACCGTTCCGTCCGCTGCGGGAACCGGTTCGCCACCGGCATATTTCACTTCAGACGGGCGGAGATACACATAGGTGAACCTGATCTCATCTTCCCGGTCTTCCGCCGCGCCCTCATACAATACCGGAGATCCGCTGAAATATAATCCGTGATTGCCGCCCTGCGAACTATAGTAGACCTGTGCTGCCGCATTGTCCCTTGCCGTGGGGAGTGCACTGCAATCATTCTTATCGGTACGGTTCGTATCTTTCAGATCCTGTCTGAACGCGATCGTATAGGTCTTGCCGATATCCCCGATCTCATTGATCCGCTGCACTGCCTGATTCATATCGAGGTAGGTTGTGCCGCTCATCGTGACCGCATAACGCGCCATCGCCTCATCCGCTGACGCATAATAGCCGCCGTTTGCTTTATAAAGCGACAATCCGGACGACTCCGATTCCTGATATGTAAACTTCGACATCTCCAGCTCCGGTGCCTTAAACAGGAGCCGGTTCTCCGGAAGCGCCTGCGTCACACCGTCCGTGTACGGAAGCAGATATGCCGCTGCCGCACCGTCCGGCTTAGCCGTGAGTGTCTCTGCAGGCTTATCGAAAGCCGCATAGTACAGCGGTTCCAGGCAAAATGTAACCCCGGCCCCCGTCACATTCCCGCTCATCGTGAGCGAAGGCTTATCGCCTTTGAGCCTGCTGAACTGAAGGACGTTCGTATTCCTGTCCGAGCGGATATCATTCAGCCTGCTCTCACCGCGAAGTACGATCTTCGCCGGGGAATCCAGCATCAGTCTGTTCCGGACCGCTGTCCCGCCGTATACCGTCAAAACGGTACCATAACCACCGATGACCAGATCGTTTGCCGTCACGGCACCGCTGACGATCAGGCTGCAGCTGCTCACCCTGACCGTGCCATTTACCGCACTGATCTGCGCGATCGCATTGCGCTGACAGCCGGATACCTCCCCGGTGACCGTTGTCACCCCGTCAAACGCCAGGATATGATCGCCGTTCACCGAGATGTTGTAACCATAGAAGTTTCCCCTGCCGGGCGTCGATATGTTTCGGTTCTCCAGCTTCAGATGCTGGAAGTACACATCCGTTCCAT
>JAFXTJ010000062.1 GCA_017535945.1 Lachnospiraceae bacterium | reverse complement strand
GCTGCCGCTGCCGCCGCTGCCGCAGCTGCCGCCGCACCTCCTCCGGAACCGCCCCCGGCCGAAGAAGGCGGAGGCGAGTGAGGTCTGACATGAGCTATTCCTTTTTTGCAACTTTATCCCGTATGAAATACATCGACCGCTGGGCGCTCATGCGCAACGCCAGGGAGGAAAACCTGAGCGAGCATTCTTTGGAAGTGGCGATGATCGCCCATGCGCTCTGCACGATCGGTAACAAGCGTTATGGTAAAAATCTCAACGCGGAAAAGGCCGCTCTGATCGGTCTGTATCATGACGCATCTGAAATAATAACAGGTGATATGCCAACCCCGGTGAAGTACCGCACCACAAGTCTCCGCAAGGCCTACAAGGAGGTGGAGGCCGTGGCGGAGGATCAGCTTTTGTGCATGCTGCCCGAGGATCTGCGTCCGGTCTATGCCGAGATCTTTTCTTATGAAGAAACGGACGCGGACGAGGCGTATCTCAGGAAACTGGTCAAAGCAGCCGACAAGTTTTCCGCACTGATCAAGTGCATGGAGGAGAAGGAAGCCGGCAATCTGGAATTCCGCACGGCAGAGCTGACCACCAGAGAATCCATCGAGAAAATGAGCCGGGAGCTGCCGGAGGTGCGTGATTTCCTCATTGATTTCCTGCCCTCCTACGGCAATACACTGGACGAACTGATCGGCAGACAGGAATCATAGGAGGCCACCAAATGAAGATGAAGATCGGATTTATCGGCATGGGAAATATGGCCCAGGCGCTCTGCGAGGGCTTCATCAACACCTGCAACATACCCGGCACGGATATTCTGGCCTATGCGCCGCACAGGGACAAGCTGGAAAGTAACGCGAAGCGGATCGGCTTCACGCCGGCCGACAGCCCCGTTGCGCTGGCAGAAGCTTCCGACATGATCTTCATCGCATGCAAGCCCTATCAGATCGAGCAGGTTCTCGGGGAGATCGGCGAAGCGCTCTCCGGCAAGGCGCTGGTTTCCGTCGCCGCCGGCTGGGACTACAACAGATTCAGTTACCTCCTCGCCTCCCTCTCCGTCTCGCTACGCGCGGAGACGGACAGTGAAGAGGACGCC
The DNA here is from genome assembly GCA_017535945.1 of Lachnospiraceae bacterium. Taxonomy (GTDB): domain Bacteria; phylum Bacillota; class Clostridia; order Lachnospirales; family Lachnospiraceae; genus Butyrivibrio. The sequence continues at coordinate 43,138 of JAFXTJ010000062.1, read as the reverse complement.
GAAGAGCCCGAAGCCCTCATCGATACCGTGCGCGTGCAATGCATCATGCCCAATACGCCCGCCATGGTCGGGGAAGGCGTCTTCCTCGTGGAGCAGGAAAACTCATTGACACCGGAAGAGCGGGAAGCACTTCTCTTCCTGCTCTCTGCCCTTGGGCTCGTTCACGAGCTCCCCTCTTCCCTCATGGGGATCGGCGGAGCGCTCACCGGCTGCTCTCCCGCTTTTGTGGATCTGCTGCTCGAGGCCTACGGGGACGCGGCCGTCAAATACGGCATCCCGCGCGCCGACGCCTACCGTCTCATCGCCCAGTCCGTACTGGGCTCCGCAAAACTCGCTCTGGAGACCGGGGAACACCCCGGCGTCCTCAAGGACCGGGTCTGCTCACCCGCAGGCACCACGATCTGCGGCGTGCAGGCGCTCGAAAAAAACGGCTTCCGTGCCGCCTGCATGGCTTCCATCGATGCCATCATGGAGAAGAAAAAGAGCTGACTTTCACGCCGGAACCGGCATTCCTCAGAATTCGAACATATCGTGGCGTGCCGCGGCACCCACGGAATAGACAAACACCCTGTCTCCCTCCCGGAGCATCAGACTGCCCTTCGGGAGGATCGAATCGTTCCCTCTCTTGATCAATACGATAAAACTCTGTCTGGAGATATCCAGGTTGCGGATCTCGCATCCGTTCCAGGGATGATTCGCTTTCAGGAGGACCTCCTTAATGTTGACCGGCTGATCATCCTGTACCGCCTCCGCAGCAAGAATGACCAGATCGGTCATCTGCAGGACCAGATCTCCGCGCGGGATGAGGATCTCTCCGTTCCTCTGCACACCCGCGATCAGGATTCCGTGCGGGAGCCGTAGGTCGGAGATGGCTTTGCTGCACCACGCATCGTCTTTATTCAATTTCAATTTAACAAATTTGACGTCCTCTTCCTGGGCGATCTCGCCGATCCGCTTCAGCCGTGTGTACTGTTCCACGAAGCCGGCGCTGATGATACCGGTGGGGACCGCCACTACCAGGACTCCCAGAAAGGTGATACAGATCCCGAAGAGCTTGCCCACATAGGTCACGGGATAGATATCGCCGTAGCCGACGGTCAGCAGTGTGGATACCGACCACCAGATCCCGGAAAAGGCGTTGGTGAAGACCTCGGGCTGCGCTTCGTGCTCGAGCGAATACATGCACAGGCTGGAGGCCGTCATGAGCACCGCGAGGATGAAAACCGAGGAGAGCAGCTGCTGCTTCTTGGAGACGATGACCTCCGTGATGACATTGAGGGAGTCATAATAGGCGTTGATCCGGAAGAGGCGGAAGATCCTGGCCACACGGAACATCCGGAAGGCGGCCGTCCCCGCCGGGAAGAAGATCGGCAGATAATAGGGCAGGAACGACAGCAGATCGATAAGCCCCGCGATGGAAAAGATGTACAGCAGGAGGGACTTGATCTCGCTCTTCTGCTCCTCATACAGCAGTCCCGCGGTCAGAAGCCGCAGCACATAGTCCACGGCGAAAAGAAAGACCGTCACCGATTCGATGCCGCGCAGCAGACCGCCGTGCGCCTGAGCAACGGTATCAAAGGTGAGTGCAAAACTGACCGCCAGGTTCAGGATAAGAACAAGAGTGCTCACAATATCATAGATCTGGTTGGCGCGGTCATTGATGACCTTAACGGAAACCAGATCAAAGATCTGTGCACGGATCTTGCAAAAGAGCTGTTTCCCTGTACCGGCGGATCCCTTCATAAAATGTCCCGTCACCTCCCGAGAATGGCGGAGAAGCTGTTCAGGATCCCCTCAACGATCTCGGGCTTGTTCATGGAATACACATGGATATGGTTCACGCCGTTGGCGATGAGATCGATGATCTGCTCCGCGGCGTAGATCACACCCGCCTGCTGCATCTTACGGGGATCGTCGCCGTAGCGGTCCACCATCGTGCGGAAGCGCTGCGGGACCGTCGCTCCGGAGAGCGCCACGCTCCGCGCCACCTGCTTTTTGTTGGTGATCGGCATGATGCCGGGCAGCACGGGGACCTCGATCCCGGCCTCGCGGATCCGGTAGAGGAAGTTATAGAGCGTATTGTTATCAAAGAACATCTGGGTCGTGAGGAAGGAGCAGCCCGCCTCGACCTTTTCCTTTAAGTGGGCGATATCCTCGGACTGGCGCTCGCACTCCACGTGTCCCTCGGGATAGCAGGCGCCGCCGATGCAGAAGGTGTCCGGTCCCGCGATCTCGCGGATATCACGGATCAGGTCCACGGCGTAGAGATAATCCTCACTCCGTTTGCCGTCCTTGGGGATATCCCCGCGCAGGGCCATGATGTTCTCGATCCCGCGGCTCCTGTAATCCGTAAGCATCCGGCGGACATCGTCTCTGGACGCCGCGACGCAGGTCAGATGCGCCAGCACGGTCACGTCATGCTCTTTCTGCAGCTGCTCCGCCAGCTGGGCCGTATTGGCCGCCGTATTGCCGCCGGCGCCGTAGGTCACACTCATGAAATGCGGCTTCATCGCCGCGATCTCCCCGGCCGCCCGTGCCACATCCGCAAAGGAGGCATCCGTCTTGGGCGGAAAGACTTCAAACGAAAGAGTCACTTCATTGTTCTTCAGAATCTCCGATACTTTCATCCCGTTATCCCCCGCAGGTATAGCAATTCCCACGGCAAAGCCGTGGGAATCGTCACAGTTCGCATCCGCAATAAGCGGTCCTTATTTCGCCGCAGTCTTCTTTGCAGCGGGCTTCTTCGCAGCCGTTGTCTTCTTGGCCGCAGGCTTCTTGGCGGCAGGCTTCTTCGCAGCCGTCGTCTTCTTCGCGGCGGGCTTCTTCGCGGCCGTTGTCTTCTTGGCAGCGGGCTTCTTCGCAGCCGATGCCTTCTTCGCGGCACTCTTCACAAGATTGCCGAGGATCTCGGCCTTGCCGAGGTCACCCTCCGCATGGAGCTTGCCGGTGAGATTGGCATTGATCAGATCCGTCTTGCCGTCCACCACCTCAAGCAGCGCGTCCGCGGGAGCCGTCACCTTAATATCATGCTCATAATACTCGTAAGGCTCCACGGCGATCCTGCCGTCCGCGATCTCGATGTAGAATGCACCCTCGCCCTCACCGGTGATATCAACCTGTACAGCAAGGCGGTCCTCCGCGCTCGCAGGCTTGAAGCCCTGGAAATGCTTTTTTACTTTGGCAACGATTTCTTCATAGGTCATGATTGTCCCCTTTCTGCATCTGTAAACTCTTCATGCTTCCTTATACGGTTCTGTGGCTGTGGAAAAAGCTGGCGACGGGAATCGGACCCGTGACCTCCGCACTACCAATGCGACGCACTACCGACTGTGCTACGCCAGCCTGATCCGGTCAGATAATCACGCCGGGTCAACGCGGATATTCTACCACTTGCCAAATCGCATGTCAACGGCAAATGTAGAACAGGTGGAAAAACAGGCTTAAAATCTCACCATCTGCTTCAGGATCATGTTGACGAATTCGGGATTTGTCCTAGTCCTTGAGAAGAGATTGATGATCTGATCCACCGCTTCGTCACCCTTCATGCCGTTGTAACCGCGGCGCATGATGGCCACCGCCTCCATCTCCTGTCTGGACAGCAGCAGATCTTCTCTGCGGGTTCCGGACTTGGGGATGTTGATGGCAGGGAAGACACGGCGTTCCTGCAGCTTGCGGTCGAGGATCATCTCCATATTGCCGGTGCCCTTGAATTCCTCGTAGACGACATCGTCCATCTTGGAGCCCGTCTCGATGAGCGCCGTCGCGAGGATCGTGAGGCTCCCGCCCTCGCGCATGTTGCGCGCCGCGCCGAAGAAGCGCTTGGGCATGTGCAGTGCCGCGGGATCCAGGCCGCCGGAAAGTGTGCGGCCGGAGGGTGTCACGACCAGGTTGTAGGCGCGGGTGAGACGCGTGATGGAATCCAGCAGGATCATCACGTCCCGTCCGTGCTCGACCAGACGCTTGGCGCGTTCGATCACCATCTCCGAGACGCGGCGGTGATGCTCGGGCGTCTCGTCAAAGGTGGAATAGATCACTTCTACATTGGGACCCTCGATCGTCTCCTTGATATCCGTGACTTCCTCCGGACGTTCGTCGATCAGGAGGATGATCATGTGGATATCGGGATTGTTCGCCTTAACGGATTTGGCCACATCCTTTAACAGAGTCGTCTTGCCGGCCTTGGGCGGCGAGACGATCATGCCGCGCTGTCCCTTGCCGACGGGGCAGATGAGATCCATGATGCGCATGGCGATCGAGGAGCCGGGGCGCTCCAGCACCAGCTTCTGCTCCGGGAAGATCGGCGTCATATCCTCGAAGTTGCGTCTCTTGGAAGCCGCTTCGGGATGATAGCCGTTGACCGATTTCACATAGAGCAGGGCGCTGAACTTCTCACCCTGTGTCTTGACTCTGGTATTGCCGACGAGGATATCCCCCGTCTTGAGATTGAACCGGCGGATCTGGCTGGGTGCCACATAGACATCGTTCTCGCCGGGCAGATAGTTCGCGCTGCGGATGAATCCGTAGCCGTCAGGCATGACCTCGAGGATCCCGTTGGCCTCCATCCCGCTGTCCAGATCGCTCTTCTCCGCTGCCACCTCGCCGGCGGAGCTGCCCTCCTGGTTCTTCTCGGCGGATGCCGGTTCCGTCTCAGCGGCAGCTGCCTGCCGCTCCGGCGCCGCGCTTTTCTGTGCCGGCGCGGGCGCGGGTGCCGCGCTCTCCTGCGGCTTGGCGGCCGCCGTGTCTCTCTTTGCCTCCTCCGCCAGCAGCAGCTCGATCACATCGGCCTTCTTCATCACCGATACGCCTTTCAAGCCGCATGCTTTCGCCATCTCCTTGAGCTGTGTCAACGGGAGGGACTCGAGTTTCTCTTTCAGATTAGTCATACACTTCCTCTCTGCATAATGCCCGGATATGCCTGTTCTGTCCTGATGGATCTGTTTCTGTTAACCTGTATCTCTGTACTGTACTGTTCTCGTCTCTTCTGGGTAAATGTTCGACCGGCTCCCTTACTGCCGTAAGAATTAGACGGTCGTATTATAGCGCAAGAAAACACGAAAAGCAACAGGCTTTTTTCGTCAGATCCTGTTATCCTCCGTGATATGCGCCCGGACAGCGGCGGAGACCGCATCGGCAACGCGCGGATCAAAGGCTGCGGGCAGGATGTGATCTTCATCGAGCGTCGCGTCGTCCACGAGAGAGGCGATGGCATCCGCCGCCGCGAGCTTCATCTCCTCCGTGATCTGTCTGGCATGTCCTTCCAGTGCGCCCTTGAAGATGCCCGGGAAGACCAGGACATTGTTGACCTGGTTGGGGAAATCACTCCGGCCGGTGCCGATGATCCTGGCGCCGCCTGCCTTGGCCTCGTCCGGCATGATCTCCGGCACGGGGTTGGACATGGCGAAGATGATGGGATCCGGCCGCATGGAGGCGATCATCTCCCGGGTCACGATGCCGGGCGCGGAGACGCCCACGAAGACATCCGCATCCTTCAAAGCATCCGCCAGACTCCCCTGTACGCTGCGCGGATTGGTGATCTCGATCATCTCGAGCTTTGTCTTGTTGCTGCCGGCGGTCTCCCTGCAGATCACACCTTTCCGGTCGCATAAAATAACATCTGTTATTCCTGCGCGCATCATGAGCTTTGAGATCGCCACACCGGCTGCGCCGGCGCCGGAGACCACCACGCGGGTGTCCTTCTTCTCTCTTTTTAAGAGCCGCAGCGCGTTCGTCAGTCCGGCCAGCACGATGATGGCCGTGCCGTGCTGATCGTCGTGGAAGACGGGCACATTCAGCTCCTTCTTCAGCCGCTCCTCGATCTCGAAGCATCTGGGAGCGCTGATGTCCTCCAGATTGAAGCCGCCGAAACCGGGGGCCAGCTGCTTCACCGCTTTGATGATCTCTTCGGTATCCTGCGTGTCAAGACAGATCGGCACGGCGTTGACACCGCCGAATTCCTTGAAGAGCACCGCCTTGCCCTCCATGACGGGCATCGCCGCGTAGGGGCCGATGTTGCCGAGTCCGAGGACCGCGCTCCCGTCGGAGACGACGGCGATCGTATTGGATTTGATCGTATACTTATAGGCCAGCTTCGGATCTTCCGCGATCAGTTTGCAGGGCTCCGCCACACCGGGCGTATAGGCGATTGCCAGATCCTCCGCGCTCTTCACCGCCGCCTTGGAGGTGACCGTCAGCTTCCCCTGCCATTCTTCGTGACGCTTTAATGCTTCTTCCGCTGTGTTCATGCTGCTGCTCCTTTCATGATCCGCCGTTCATACGGCTGTTACGTCTCTCAACCGGTCTTCCGCGCTTACGGCCATCCCGAGATGCCGATGATGCCCAACGCGAAATCGGTATATGATGCACTGTCCTCTCTGTCGATGTGCTTGTAAACCTCGTAGACCCGCTTATGTCCGCCGCCGATCCCGTTGAGGCCCAGCGCCAGATTCTGTGCCACTTCGACCGAATGGTCGGATTCCCTGGCATAGATGAAGATGTCGATGTCGGGGTTGGCCGCCGCGATCTTGTAGGCATAGGCAAAGGCCGCCGCCTGCAGCTCCTGTCCGGATGTGGAGGAATACCCCTGCTCGCTCAGGATGATCGAGCGCACCTCCCCGTTCTTCTTTAACAGGTGCTCCCCGTGCATGTAGTTCGTCAGCACGCCGATATTCTTCATGGTGATGAAGGAGGTATCCGCCCCGTTCGTCACCAGCGAATTGGATTTCCAGAAGGCCGTCTGCGTCAGCGGCACGGAATACGGATGGTAAGCCAGTCCCCAGTCGATATCTCCGTGCTTGCGGATGTCCGCGGCGAAGAGATCCAGCAGATCCCTGGCATCGTAGTCCGGATTGTTGCTCTTATTCCTGTCCCACTGCTGGTCCAGACAGATATAGACACCGGCGCCGCCGTTGACGGACTTGATCGCGTTGTAGAAGACGCGATACGCTTTTGCATAGGCATTGGTATAGGCCTCCAGCGAAGTCCCGCTCGCCATATAGTTCCATTCCCGGCGTGCGTTGACCTCGTTGCCGATGATCCAGTTCTGCACGCGGCCGTGCGTCGTATCGGAGTAACGGCTCGCGAGGAAGGACGCCACCGCGCCGATCGCTTCGACACCGTCCGCCGTCGCCCCGTTAAACATGTAATACGGTGCCGTGGAACCGGAGCGGGCCTGCGGATGCGTGAATTCCGGATAGGCGGACACCGGGGCATTGTCCAGGATGATCCCGGTGATGTCGATGCCTTTTTTCGTCATCGTCGAGAACAGATAATCGTACTCGTGCAGATGGGCGCCGTTGAAATACCAGGTCTTGCCGTGATAGGTGTAGGACACCGTGGGATAGGCGGCGTTGGAGGTCCCGCCGAGGATGTGCGACAGCGGGAAATTGTAGGTCGCGTACTGTACGCCCAGATCATCCCACTCGTTGCCGCCGGTCTTCAGCGGATCGATCAGGAGACCTTTCTTGGACCGGTGCTTGCTGCCGGAATAATTGAAGGAAGCGAGTGCTTCCGGATTCTCCACATATTTGGAGGCGCTCACCGGGAGATAGCTGCCTCCCTGCTTCACCGCCACATAGAAACGGGAAAACAGCCGCGAGGCCGTCGTCCCGCGTTTCATATCCAGAGTAAAGGAGACCTGCGCATCCTTGTAGCACTTGCTCACGGGCTCCGCGTCAGCCGCCGGGCCGTCCTCCCAGATCATCTCCTCAAAGAGGTAGTAATACTTGTCGTCGCTCTTGAGCAGACCGGGCGAGGTCACGGAGATCGTCACATTGCCGCTGCCCACGCGGACAGAATCCACTTCCGCAAATTCAGCAGCGGCTTCCGCCGACAGTTCCATCTCCTCCGGGCGCAGCGCCAGTGCATCGCGCACCCCCGTGCCGGCCAGCACGATCCCCTCCAGCACATCTTCATGGAGCACCTCCGCCGTGAAGACTTCCTCCGCGACGGGCTCGATCTGCTCCGACAGCAGATCCTGTCCGGGTTCCTCATCCGTATGCCTGAGGAGCATCCACGTACATAGGACGCAGACACCCACGATGGCAAACATGATCCCCGCGGACAGGATCCGCAGAAACAGGAGATCCTTACCTTTTAAGAGCCGGTTCCTGCTCCGTACGGTCTCCCGTCTTATTCTCTTTTTCTTTCTGCCGCTCAACCCGCCCGGCCGGACCGGACATCCTCAAACTCGCGCAGGATCTCCTCATCGGGTGCCTTGGTGCACAGGCTCACGATGATGATGGCGAGGAGGCTTAAGAAGAAACCGATCAGCAGGGAATAGACCCCTGTCACACTGCCTGCGGTCTGGCCGCCGAAGAGCGGCAGATAATCCCAGAAGATCACGGTCAGCGCGCCCACCGCGATACCGGCGATGGCACCCTGTGTATTGGTGCGTCTCCAGTACAGGGACAGGAGAACGGTCGGGCCGAATGCGGCGCCGAGCCCCGCCCAGGCATCGGACACGAGACCCATGATGGAATTGTCCGGATTGAGTGCGATGAAGTAGGCCACAATGGCGATCACCACCACGACGGCACGGGAGTACCACACCATCTTCGCGTCACTCTGCTTCTTGCGCAGGAAGCCCTGATAGAGATCCTCCGTCACGGAGCTGGCCGTGACGAGCAGCTGGGAATCCGCCGTGGACATGATGGCCGCCAGGATCCCGCACAGGAAGATGCCGGCGATGATGGGCGCCTTGATATCGCGCGTGAAGACATCGATGATCATGTACATGAAGACGCGCTCGCTCTCGCCGCTCGCCGTCAGATCGTTCGCCAGATACGCCCGGCCGATGATGCCGATCACGCAGGCAAAGAACAGGGACAGCGCCACCCAGATGATGCCGACCGACTTCGCCTTGTTGAGCTCCTTATCATCCCGGACCGCCATGAACCGCACCAGGATATGCGGCATGCCGCAGTAGCCGAGGCCCCATGCCAGCTGGGATAATACAGAAACAAGTGTTATTTTTTCACCGCCGTCGTAGAGAGGGCTTAAGAAAGCCGGATCCGCCGTGGCAGCGGAACTCACATCGCCGCCCAGCAGCGCAAAGGCCGCGATCGGTACCGCGAGCAGCGCCACCAGCATGACCGTCCCCTGGATGAAGTCCGTGTCGCACACCGCGGTGAAACCGCCCAGCAGCGTGTAGGTCAGGATGACGATTGCGCCGATCGTGAGCGAAAGCCTGTAGTCGATACCGAAGACCGTGGTAAAGAGCTGGCCGCCGGCGGAAAGCGCCGAAGCGGTATAGACCAGGAAGAAGATCATGATCGCCAGAGAGGAGACGAGGAGCAGTCCTCTCTTCTCATCATGGAAGCGGTTGCCCAGATACTGGGGCAGCGTCACCGCATTGCCCGCGCGGATCGTATATCTGCGCAGCCTCGTGGCGATGAAGAGCCAGTTCAGCACGGTGCCGATGAAGAGGCCCACCGCGATCCAGATCTGACCCGTGCCCAGCGCGTAGATCGATCCGGGCAGGCCCATGAGGAGCCATCCGCTCATGTCGGAGGCCTGCGCCGAGAGCGCCGCCACGAAACCGTTCAGGCGTCTCCCTCCCAGGAAGTAATCCTCCGAAGAATTGTTCTGCTTCAGGCTGTAGACGCCCACCAGCACCATTACCGCGAGGTAGATGGTAAAGGAAAGCACGATCCATCCGGTACTCATTGTTTTTCCCCCCTTCTTGACTACATGAACATTGATAACAGGTTACATCTTTTCCGGTGCTTCAAATCCCAGCATGTCGATGCCGGTTTCGAGGATCTTCTTCGTCATGGCGATCAGCGCGATATAGCTCTGCTTCTTCCCCTCGTCCGGTTCCGCCAGGATCTTCGTCTCATGGTAGAACGAATTGAAATCGTTGGCGAGCTCATAGATATACGCGCAGATCCGGTTGGGCGCAAGCTCCGACACCGCGCTTTCCACCGCCTCCGTGAAGCGGGTCAGCTGCAGCGCGAGGGCCTTCTCCGAGGCGGATGCCGCATCCGACAGGAGCGCACCTTTCACATCGCCGCCCTGCTCCTCGTATTTGCGGAGGATCGACTTGATCCGCACGATGGTATAGAGGATGTACGGACCGGTGTCTCCCTCAAAGGACATGAATTTCTTCAGATCAAAGATATAGTCCTTGGCGGGCTGGTTGGAGAGATCGCCGTATTTGATGGCGGCCAGCGCGACTGTCCGCGCGGTCCGCAGCGCTTCCTCCTCCGGCATGTCGGGATTGCCTTCGCGGATCCGGGAGAGCATCTCCTCCCCCGTGTCGTTGACCAGCGCCTCCAGGCGCAGCGTCCCGCCGTCCCTGGTCTTGAACGGATGGCCGTCGGGGCCGTTCATGGTGCCGTTGCCCACGAAGCGCAGCTCCGTCTCCGGCATTACAAGCCTCGTCTTCTTCGCGGCGCGAAAGACCTGCTCAAAATGCAGGGCCTGCCGTTTGTCCGTGAAATAATAGATGGCATCGGGATGAAATTCCCGCATCCGCTCCTGTATGGTCGCGAGATCCGTGGTGGCATAGAGGGCCGCCCCGTCGGATTTCAGGACGATGCAGGGCGGAAGCTCCTTGGCGTCATCCTCTCTCGTCACATCGATCACGAGCGCACCCTGGCTCTCGTGAACGTAACCGTTCTGCCGGAAATAGTCCACCATCCCCGGGATCACCTCATGGACATCGCTCTCGCCGCGCCACAGATCAAAGCTGACATGCAGGCTGTCGTAGTTCTTCTTCAGATCCGGGATGGAGAGGTTCATGATGTGCCGCCAGATGGCACGGTAGCCGCGGTGACCGTCCTGCATGAGCCGCGTGGCTTCGAGTGCCCGGGCCTTATAGGCCGCGGCCGCTTCTTTCTCCTCCGGAGAAGCGTCCTCAGCCGCCTTGGACTTGCCGCTCGCGGTGGGATACATCTCCGAAAGTTCCTCCAGCGTGAAAGGGGCTTCCTTGGGATAAGCGCCCGTGTAGTTCTCATCAAAATAAGGAAGATCCGGCTTGCGCTCCTGCAGCTCCGTGATCACCAGGCCCATCTGCAGGCCCCAGTCGCCCATATGGATATCGCCGGTCACGTCATTCCCGGCATAGCGCAGGATCCGCTTTACCGCCTCGCCGATGATGGCGGGACGCAGGTGCCCCACATGCAGCGGCTTCGCCACATTGGCACCGCCGAAGTCCAGGATGATCTTCTTCGGATGTGCGGGCAGCTCCAGGCCGAACTTCTTCTCGTGCAGCATCTTCACCAGATAGTCGCGCACGAAATCCGGCTGCAGCGTGAGATTGATGAAGCCGGGGCGGATCGCATCCACCGCGGCGAAGATCTCATTTCCCGCAAGCTGTTCCTTCACCGCCTCCGCGATCTCAAAGGGATTCTTATGGAGAGACTTGGCGAGCGCCATGGCTCCGTTGCACTGATACTCGCACAGATCCGGGCGGTTGGATACGACCACCTGCCCCTGGGCAGGATCAAAGCCCGCCGCGGCAAATGCCTCCTGTACCTGCGCCGTGATAAGTTCCGGCAGTTTCTTCATGATCGGGATACCTCACAGTTTTTTGCGTGAATGACTGACTGACAGACAAGAAAACAGTTTAGCATAAAGAAGCGTTCCTGTGCAAGCAAATGTGCGCCGGACGGGCACGTTTTCAATATAATATCAACTGTTATTATTTGTTTCCCTCTCCCGCCTCGAATACCCGCAGCCGCAGTAGTCCTGCCGGTACAGGCCGTATTCCTGCGACAGCTCGATGGAGCGGCGGTAGCCGTCCCGTTTCTTGAAATCCGAGGGAAGCCATCGCACGCCGTGCTCCCGGGCGGTTTCCTCCCCGATCGCGTTCAGGAGATCCGCGTCCTTTAACGGGCTGATGGTGAGCGTCGTCGTCATGTACGGGAAACCCTCCGCCGCCGCGATCCGGGCCGTCTCCGCCAGTCTCAGCCGGAAGCAGACCGCACAGCGCTCCCCTCCCTCGGGCAGGTCCTCCATCCCGCGCACTGCCCCATGAAACTCCGCCGGATCATAGCGTCCCTCCAGGATCCCGATCGGGACCGGCTCCGCCCCCGCGGGGATGCGCAGGCCCGGGGATACCGCATCCTCCGTGCCCGCCCGCGGATCCCGGATCCGCTCATTGTAAGCCCGGATCAGACGTTTTTCCTCCTCCAGGCGTTTGGCATATTCGGATGCTTCATCGATATTGGGATTATAATAGAAGACCGTGACCGCAAAATCCGGCACGAGCCGTTCCAGACAGGCCGAGGAACAGGGGGCGCAGCAGGCATGTAAAAGCAGCCCCGGTCTCTCTCCGGCAGGGAGCGCGGCGATCTGCTCCCGCATGGCTCTGTCGTGATTGACTTTGTTCATGACCGCGGCCGGATCCGTTACAGTTTCGCGGCATCCACGAGGGTCAGATCCTCCTCCCGCTCGCCGTTCTCCAGACTCGCCACGAGGGCTCTCGCCGTATCCAGCGCCGTGAGCACATTGACGCCCGTCTCGATGGCGGTGCGGCGGATGAGGAAGCCGTCCCTGGTCTTGTCCCGCCCCTGTGTGGGCGTATCGATGACGAGATCGATCCGGTGGCCCAGGATCAGGTCGATGACCGTCGGGGACTCCTGATGGATCTTGTTGATCTTGCGCGCCTTCACACCGTTCTCATTCAGGATCTGCGCCGTGGAACGGGTGGCATAGATGATATAGCCCAGCTTCTCATAGCGTCTGGCGATCTCGATCACCTCGCCCTTGTCCGCGTCGCGCACGGTGATGATCATCTGCTTGTGCTTCGGCAGATGGTAGCCGGCGCCCAGGAACGCCTTGTACAGCGCTTCGTTGAAGTTGTCGCTGATGCCCAGGCATTCGCCCGTGGATTTCATCTCGGGGCCGAGGCTGATCTCCGCTCCGCGGATCTTCTCAAAGGAGAACACCGGCATCTTGACGGCGATATGCCCGGATTCCGGCTGCAGGCCCGGCGTATAGCCCAGATCCGTGAGCTTCTTCCCGAGCATCACCTGCACCGCCAGATCCACGATCGGGATGCCCGTCACCTTGCTGATATATGGCACGGTCCGGGAGGAACGCGGATTGGCTTCGATGATATAGACCTCGTCTCCGACCGCGATGAACTGCACATTGATGAGTCCCACCACATGCAGCGCCCTGGCGAGCCTCGCCGTATACTGTTCGATCTTATCCCGCGCCGCTTCGGATAATGTCTGGGCCGGATAGACCGAGATGGAATCCCCGGAATGGATGCCGGAGCGCTCGATATGCTCCATGATGCCGGGGATCACGATGTTTTCGCCGTCGCAGACCGCGTCGACCTCCGTCTCCGTGCCCTGCAGATATTTGTCGATGAGGATCGGATGATCCTGCGCATAGCGGTTGATGATCGCCATGAACTCCTCGATCTCCTCATCGTTGATCGCAATCTGCATCCCCTGGCCGCCCAGCACATAGGAGGGACGGATCAGCACCGGGTAGCCGAGGCGGTTGGCCGTCGCGACAGCCTCCTCCGCCGTGAAGACCGTGGCGCCCTCCGCTCTCGGGATCCCGGTCTCGCCGAGGATCTCATCGAAGAGCTCGCGGTCCTCCGCCGCATCCACATCCGCGGCATCGGTCCCGTAGATCTTCACGCCCATGCGCATCAGATCCTGCGTGAGTTTGATGGCCGTCTGCCCGCCGAACTGGACCACGGCGCCGTCCGGCTTCTCCAGACGCACGACATTCTCCACGTCCTCCGGCGTCAGGGGCTCGAAATAGAGCTTGTCCGCGATATCGAAATCCGTGGAGACCGTCTCCGGATTGTTGTTGATGATGATCGTCTCATAGCCTTCCTTGGCAAAGGCCCAGGTCGCATGGACCGAGCAGTAGTCAAATTCGATCCCCTGCCCGATGCGGATCGGTCCGGAGCCCAGGATCAGGATCTTTTTGCGTTTATTTTTTCCTGATTTAATATTTGTTGTTTTATCAATATCATCTGTTATCGAATCCGGCTGATTGATATCACTTGATATTTTATACTCTCTTTTTTCAGTAACACCTGTTACCAAACGTTCCGCCGCCTCGTTTTCCTCGCTGCTGTCCCCGTAGACCGAGTAATAATACGGCGTCTCGGCGGCGAACTCCGCCGCGCAGGTGTCGACCAGCTTGTAGGCCGCCTCGATCCCGCTGCCGTAACGCAGCGCTCTGATCCGGTCCTCCGGGAGTCCCGTGAGCCTGCTGATCACCGTGTCCGGGAATTCCAGCTGCTTGGCTTTGAGCAGGAGCCCCGCATCCAGGGATTTTCCCGCTTCCTTCAGGCTTTTCTCCGTCTCCACGAGATTGCGCAGCTTGTCGATGAACCAGACATCCACCATGGTGATCTCATGGATCCGGCGCATCGTGAAGCCGCGCCGCAGCGCCTCCGCGATGACCCAGATGCGCATGTCATCCACCAGATACAGGCGTTCCTTGAGTTCATCATCCGCCAGCTCCGAGAAGTCATAGGACAGCAGGGAATCCACATGCTGCTCCAGGGAACGGATCGCCTTCATGAGCGCACCTTCGAAATTGGTGCAGATGCTCATCACCTCGCCGGTCGCCTTCATCTGGGTGGTGAGGGTCCGCTTGGCCGTGAGGAACTTATCAAAAGGAAGTCTCGGGAATTTCACGACGCAGTAATCGAGCGCCGGCTCGAAATCCGCCATCGTCTTGCCGGTGATCGCATTCGGGATCTCGTCCAGCGTATAGCCGAGCGCGATCTTGGCCGCGACCCGGGCGATCGGGTAACCGGTCGCCTTGGAGGCCAGTGCCGAGGAGCGTGAGACACGCGGATTGACTTCGATCACACAGTATTCAAAGGAATCGGGATGCAGGGCGAACTGCACATTGCAGCCACCGGTGATCCCCAGCTCATCGATGATGGAGAGCGCCGAGGATCGCAGCATCTGATGCTCCCTGTCGCCCAGCGTCTGGGAGGGTGCCACGACGATGCTGTCGCCGGTATGAACACCGACGGGATCCAGATTCTCCATATTACAGACGGTGATCCGGTTCCCCGCGCCGTCGCGCAGGACCTCATACTCGATCTCCTTCCAGCCCGCGATGCAGCGCTCCACCAGCACTTCGCCGACGCGGGAGAGGCGCAGGCCGTTGCTCAGGATATCCGTCAGCTGACCGGCGTCATAGGCGATGCCGCCGCCGGAGCCGCCCAGCGTATAGGCAGGGCGCAGCACCACCGGGTATCCGATCTTCTCGGCGAACTGCCGGCCTTCGTCCACACTCGTCACGACGAGGGAGGGCGCGCAGGGCTCGCCGATCTTTTCCATCGTATCCTTGAAGCACTGTCTGTCCTCGGCCTTGCGGATCGTCTCCGCCGTGGTCCCGAGCAGCCGCACATGATGCTTCTCGAGGAATCCGCTCTCCGCGAGTTCCATCCCGAGGTTTAAGCCCGCCTGTCCGCCCAGTGTGGGAAGCACGGAATCGGGCTTTTCCTTCTCGATGATCTGCTCCAGAACCCGCTTCGTGAGCGGTTCGATGTAAACCTCATCCGCGATGTCCCGGTCCGTCATGATCGTGGCCGGATTGGAATTGACGAGCACGACCTCGATGCCTTCCTCCTTGAGGGAGCGGCACGCCTGGGTCCCCGCGTAGTCAAATTCCGCCGCCTGTCCGATGACGATCGGGCCGGAGCCGATGACCAGTACTTTTTTGATGCTTTGATCCTTGGGCATTGGAGTTACCTGCCTTTTGTTCTTAACATGCTCTCTATGAAACGGTCGAACAGCACCCCGCTGTCATGCGGGCCGGGGGAGGCCTCCGGATGGAACTGCACGGTGAAAAGTTCCTTTCCGCTGTAATCCAGCCCCTCATTGGTGCCGTCGTTGACATTGACAAAGGCTTCCGCGGCCACGCCGTCCGGAACGGTCGCCGTGTCCACCATATAGCCGTGGTTCTGCGAGGAGATGTAGACTCTCCCCGTCTTCAGATCCTTTACCGGATGATTCGCGCCGCGGTGGCCGTACTTCATCCGCTTCGTATCCGAGCCCGTCGCCAGCGCCATGAGCTGATGTCCCAGACAGATGGCAAAGGTCGGCACATCGGAAGCGTATATTTTCTTAATTTCCGATATAATTTCCGTATTTTCCTTAGGATCTCCGGGGCCGTTGGAAAGCATGATCCCGTCAAATCCGCCGGATATCAGTTCTTCCGCGGGTGTATGCGCCGGAAATACCGTAACTTCAAGGCCTCTGGAAGCAAGTCCGCGGACGATCCCGCGCTTTACTCCGAAATCCAGGAGCGCCACACGCAATCCCGTACCGGGAAGCAGAGAACTGCCTTGACTCTTGTGGTCAACGCCTTTGGCCCCCGCATGCTCGCTGCCATGGCTGCCCGGACGGACCGTATAGCTCTTTTTGCAGGTCACCCGGTCCACCACCCCCTGTACCCGGTAGGCGGCGATCCGGTCTCTCAGCTGCGGGTTCGTCTGCTCCGTCGGTTCCACCGTGGTGATCATCCCGTTCATGGTGCCCTTCTCCCTGAGGATCCGCACCAGCTTCCTGGTATCGATCCCCTCGATCCCGGGCACGTCGTATTTGACGAGAAATTCCTGGAGACTCATATCACAGCGGAAATTGGAGGGCTGTGTGCACAGTTCGCGCAGGATCACGCCGTCCAGCCAGGGCCGGTCGCTCTCCATGTCATCGATGCACACGCCGTAATTGCCGATCAGCGGCCAGGTCATGCACAGGGCCTGCCCGGCATAGGAGGGATCCGTAAAAGCCTCCGTGTATCCGGTCATCCCGGTATTGAAGACGATCTCGCTGATGACCTCTTTTCTGGCTCCGACGGACCGGCCGGTAAAGACCGTCCCGTCTTCCAGGATCAGATATGCGTTCATGAGAAGTATTCCACCCCCGACTCAAAGATCCTCATATCCTGCTCACCGACGATATTCTTCGCGACTCCGTCGCCGATGCGCTCGCTGTGGCACATCTTACCGTAGCAGCGCCCGTCCGGCGAGGTGATGCCTTCGATCGCCAGATAGGAGCCGTTGATGTTCCACTCGTCATCCATCGTGATCCGGCCCTCTGGATCGCAGTACTGCGTCGCCACCTGTCCGTTTGCGAACAGCGCCTCGATCGTCTCACGCGGCGCCACGAACCGTCCCTCTCCGTGAGACGCGGGATTCACATAGACCCCGCCGGTCCGCACATGGGCAAGCCACGGCGACTTGTTCGATACGACCTTAAGATAAGCCATCTTGGAGATGTGGCGTCCGATCGTGTTAAAGGTAAGGGTCGCCGAGTCCGCTGTCTGCCCGTCGATGATCCGGCCGTCCGGCACAAGTCCCAGCTTGATGATGGCCTGGAAACCGTTGCAGATGCCGAGCACGAGGCCGTCCCTCTCATTCAGGAGCCTGTCGATCGCCTGGCGGATCCGGGCATTCCGGAAAGCCGTCGCGAAGAATTTCGCGCTGCCGTCCGGCTCGTCGCCCGCGGAGAAGCCGCCGGGGAACATGACGATCTGTGCCTCCTCGATCCCCCGCTCGAATTCGGCGACCGACTCACGGATGTCCTCTGCGGTGCGGTTCCTGAAGACACAGGTATTCACCGCGGCACCGGCCCGTTCAAAGGCACGCATCGTATCATATTCGCAGTTGGTCCCGGGGAAGACCGGTATGAAGACCGTGGGCTTCGCCACGCGGTTTTTGCACACATAGACCGGACCGCCCTCGTAGATGCCGGTTTCCACCGGCGAACGGTCCTCATCCGCCCGTGTCTTAAAGACGCCCTCGAGCGTCCCCGTCCAGGCCTCCAGCGCCTCTGCCATGGGAACCGCGGCGCCCTGCGCGCCGAATGCAAAGACCGCTTCCCTGGTGACCTCGCCGAGGATCTGCGCACCGGGGATCGCCGTCAGTTCCTGCTCCCCCTCCGGCACAAGTTCCATGACGAGATCGCCGATCCCTTCGGCAAAGAGCTCTTCCGGTTTAATATCGGCTGTTATTTTAACCCCCAGGCCGTTTCCGAAGGCCATCATGGCGAGCATCGGCGCGACACCGGAGAGATCCGGCGCACAGGCCGAGACGATCCGGCCGGCACGCATGAGGCGGATCACGGCGTCATAGGTCTCCAGCACTTTATCATATACGGGCAGACCGTCCGCGTCCTTCGGGATCCGCACCCTCGCCAGGAGATTCCCGGGCGTCTTCAGTTCCGGTGTCAGGATCTCGCCGCTCTTCGCCATATCCACCGCGAAGGACACCAGCGTCGGCGGGACATGGATCTCGTTAAAGGAGCCGGACATGCTGTCCTTGCCGCCGATCGATGCCATCCCGTAGCGCAGCTGCGCCTCAAAGGCACCGAGGAGCGCCGTGAAAGGTTCGCTCCAGTCGGTCTTGTCCACCATCCGGCGGAAGTATTCCTGGAAGGTGAAATGGATCTTCCGCGGATCGCCGCCGTTTGCCACGATCCTCGCGATCGACTGCGTGACCGCGTAGACCGCACCGTGATACGGGCTGAAGCTCGCGATCACCGGCTCATAGCCGTAGGCCATCATGGAAACGGCATCGCTCTCGCCGCTTAAGACCGGGAGCCCCGCCACCATCGCCTGGGTCGGTGTTTTCTGATAGACCCCGCCGAAGGGCATCAATGTGGACTCCGCGCCGATCGAGGAGTCGAACATCTCGATCAGTCCCTTCTGCGAGGCGGTATTGAGATCGGAAAGCGCAGCCAGGAGCGCCCGCTTCTCATCGCCGGCCTCCAGGGCATCCCGGACTGCCTTGATGTTCACGATCCCGAGCGGGCTCTTCGCGCGATCCGGGAGTTTGACCGTGACCGTCGTCTCCTGCGGCGCGCCGTTGGTATCGAGGAATGCCCGGGAGATATCGACAATCCTCTTTCCGCGCCAGTTCAGGACGAGGCGCGGGCTCTCCGTCACGACCGCCACTTCGGTCGCCTCCAGATTCTCCTCGGCCGCATAGGCGAGGAACTGCTGCCGGTCCGCCGGATCGATGACCACTGCCATCCGCTCCTGGGATTCGGAGATCGCGAGCTCCGTGCCGTCCAGACCCGCGTACTTCTTGGGGACGAGATCCAGGTTCACATCCAGCCCGGGTGCCAGCTCGCCGATGGCCACGGACACACCGCCCGCGCCGAAGTCATTGCACTTGCGGATCAGGCTCGCTACCTCGGGCCGACGGAAGAGACGCTGGAGCTTGCGCTCCGTCGGCGCATTACCCTTCTGCACCTCCGCCCCGCAGGTCGTGAGGGAGCTCGTATCATGTGCCTTGGAGGATCCCGTTGCACCGCCGATCCCGTCGCGGCCCGTCCTGCCGCCTAAAAGGATCACGATGTCGCCGGGTCTCGGGGATTCGCGCCGCACCGCGCTCTTCGGTGCCGCGCCCATGACCGCGCCGATCTCCATGCGCTTGGCCACATAGTCGGGATGATAGATCTCGCGGACGAAGCCCGTCGCCAGACCGATCTGGTTGCCGTAGGAGGAATAGCCCGCCGCGGCCCCGCGCACCAGCCTCTTCTGGGAGAGCTTGCCGGGCAGGGTCTCCGAAGCCGGCCTCGTGGGATCCGCCGCTCCCGTGACGCGCATCGCCTGATAGACATAGCCGCGCCCGGACAGGGGATCTCTGATCGCACCGCCGAGGCACGTCGCCGCGCCGCCGAAAGGCTCGATCTCGGTCGGATGATTGTGCGTCTCATTCTTGAAGAAGAGCAGCCAGGTCTCCGTGCGGGTCTGCCCGTTCTCCGTGATATCCACCGGCACCTCGATGGTGCAGGCATTGTTCTCCTCGGACTCCTCCATGTCGGTGAGGCGTCCCTCAGCCTTAAGCTTCTTCATCCCCATGAGCGCGATGTCCATGAGGCATACCGGCTTCTCTTCCCTGCGCGCCTCAGTGGGATAGATCTCTTCCCTGGCCGCAGTGTAATGCCGGTAGCTCTCTTCGATCGGCGTCCGGTAGTCGCCTTCTCCCCAGGTGATCTCCTTTAACTGCGTGCCGAATGTGGTATGCCGGCAATGATCCGACCAGTAGGTATCCAGCACCCGGATCTCCGTCATCGTGGGATCGCGATGCTCTTCATCCCGGAAATGATCGCGGATCCAGAGGAAATCCTGCAGGGTCATCGCGAGAGACAGCCCGTTGTAACGCGCCCGCAGCGCCTCATCGGATTCCGCCGTGAAGCCCGTAAGCACCGGTACATCCGCCGGCTCGTCATAGGTCATGGACAGAGTCGTGGGCTTGCGCTCATCCGTGACCCTCGAATCCACCGGATTCACCTCATACGCCTTGATCCGTTCGAATTCCTCATCAGAAATATCGCCTGTTATTATATAAGTCACCGCCGTCCGGATCACCGGCTCTTCGTCTTCCTTAATAAATCGCACACACTGCTCCGCGGAATCCGCCCGCTGGTCAAACTGCCCCGGCAGGGCTTCCACGCTGAAGATCCTGGCGCCCGCGGGCACCTCGATCTCCTCGCGGTAGAGCTCATCCACCGGCGGCTCCGAAAAGACGGTCCGGCAGGCTTTCTCAAAAGTCCCGTCGCTCACGCCTTCCACATCATAGCGGATGAGCTTGCGTACCTCGTCCACGCCTTTGATCCCCAGATAATGCCTGAGCTCATGGCGCACCTCGCGCGCATTGCCGGCAAATTCCTTTTTCTTTTCCACATAGATCCGTCTGACGCCCATCATTTCCTCCTGTTAGATGTCACTCATTCCCGGCGCATAAAGAAAGGTGTCCGGCCGTTCCGGGCCGGAGCACCTTTGCTCCCTGTACCTTATTCACGAAATATCCGCTCGATGACCGTATTGTTTTCCCCGCGCTCTGCCATAGCGTTTCCATTATACTGTCATGGGCAGCCGTTTGCAACGTCCTCGGAAAAAATCAGGCATGCCTCATCCCGCAAAATGTCTCTTCAGAATGGCATTGATCTTCTTCTTTTCCTCTGCGGATACGGGCTCCATTTCATCGTCCGCCCAGAACCCCATGTGCTGCAGATCCGCCGGATCGCCGAAGGTGACGGTCTCATACTCGGTGTTGACCATGGCATAGGTGTCATCCTCAAAATGCAGGATATAGCCGGGACCGTAGTCATTGTTTTCGATCACATACTTTTTCATAGGTCATTCCTCCGATCATGGCATCACTTAAAGATCGCCTTGAGCTCGTCATAGCTGATCATGTTGCCCTTGAGATCCCAGAGCGTGAGCTTCAGCTCCTCCATCCCCTCGCGTCCGTATTCCTGCGGATGCGCATTGATGATGTTGATGCAGTCGTACATCTCCTTGATCTCCTTGTCCTTCTTGATCTGCGAGGAGAGCTTTTTGAACACCTTGGGATCCTCATGGGACAGATCCCAGTTATCGTCGCTGCCCTCCTTTTTGGACATGACCATGGTGGCTTCATCCATCTCGGCGGCGCCCACCTGGCCGTGGTAATGCGCCTCATAGTAGATCTGGCCCGGCTTGTCCACGATGGTATGAGGGGCTTCCTGCTCCGCGCTGCTCATGCCCTTCCAGCCGTTTGCCTTGAGCTGCCTTGCGCGTTCGTAGATCGGCATCAGGTTCTCTCCGCAGCCGGTCACGTCGGGCGTTTCCCCGTTCTCCCTGTCCACATAGGCGCTGCGGCCGTGCTTGAGGTCGTAGAAGCTCGTTCCGCCGGGAAGCAATCCGTACTCCGTATGGGAGTACCCCATGGAGTTGCCCGCCATAAAGGAGACGCGTCCCTTCATCTTCTCTTTGTTGAGCTTAAAGCTCACCTTGCCGTACCCCGCGAGGAAATCCGAGCTGTTCCCGTATGCACCCAGTTCCTTAGCCGTGTCCCCGCCGAGGGAACCGAAGGCGATGCACTCATGCGATGCCAGTTTGGTCTTCGCGCTGTACTGCTTGTGCACGAGCGATGTGTAGCTGTCCGTATTCTTGGCCTTGCTGCTGTGGTAGCGGCTGTTGAGGATCAGCTTGGCCGGCGCGCTCCGCACCCTGAAACGGAACTGGGACTTCTCCACCAGACGTTCCAGATACTCGTTGACCGTCGCTTCCACTTCATCCGGCGTGGTATCGGGATACTTCTTCAGGATCTTCTTCATCTGATCGACGAGGATGACCTTGATGACCACACCCTCCGGATCCTCGTTGAGCTGGGCGGATCTGCCTTTTGCGGTCAGCTTCTCATCCGCCATCTCCTTGGCCCAGTCGATCTTCTTGGTCTTCAGGTTCCGGCGCAGTTCACTTTTGTATTCTTCGTCGAGTTCGGTCTTGCGAAGGGTGCCGGTGACCTTCTGCCGGGCCGCCAGATACTCCTTCTCCATTTTCTTGTTGATCTTGACGGCCGGTACCGCTGTCTTTTCGGCCTTCTTCACGGCCGGTTTTTCAATCTTCTTTTCCCCGGCCTTTTTCGCGGTCTTCTTATCGGTCTGCTTCTCCCCCTCCTTCGCTGTCTTCTTCTCTGTTTTCTTCCTCGTTCCCTTCTTTTCCGTCTTTTCGGTTTCCTTCCCGGAGAGTTCCTTCTCTCCGTCCGCCTTTGCCGCTTTGCGTTCCGCCGCCTCCCTGACGGACAGTCCCTGAAGCACCGTTTCCAGCGGCAGGGTCGCGTTATCCTTAAACCCGTTTTCCAGCGCGTGCCGGATATTCCGGCTCTGCCTCACCATTTCCCTGTGGATGACCTGGGCGAACCGGTGCCTGGGAAGTTTCATGCTCTTTCCCTTCAGATAGTCCGCGGCGAGGATCGCGGCATCTTCGCACAGGGTAAGAAGCCTCTGCGCGGTCGCGGTGTCGATCTCCATCCTGCCCGCCCGGTTGGCCACATCATTGACGGCATCGCGATAGATATTCATGCCCTTGATCATGTCCGCGTAGTTCTGATGGGAGCCCGCTTTCTCCGTCGCGGCACGCTCCCCGATGCGGTCCAGATTATCCAGGGATTTGAACTGGGTCCCCTGCTCGACGCGGTATGCCTTTGCCGTGTCCTGAACGAGCTTCTTCTCTTTGTTCCGCCTGAAGGCATCCTCCATCTGTTCTCCGAGCTGACGATACCGGATGAATCTGGCTGTCCCGCTGCGTCCAGGTTCAAAGGCTCTCATATCCACCGCCATATTCCTGATCCGCATGGACACCCGTCCCTCCTCCAGCAGAGGCTTGACCAGTGTGATGACATGATTCTGTCTGGATGCGATCATGGCCGCATACGTCCTGAGGATCGTCTTCTCGTCATACTTCTGTTTCGACGGGCCGGCGGTATATCCGTAGTTCGCCGTCACATATTCCCTGAGCGGCATCCCGTCCACATAGAGCATATCCACCGGATCCTTGATCCCCCTGCTCTCGTAGAACGCGCTGTTCTCTCCCCTGACGTCTCCGATCCATTTATCGACTTTGGCCATGAATTTCTCTCCCGCGGCCACCTGGGCCGGTGAGAAGCGGCCTTTGCTGACAGCCTTTCCCGACAGGCTCTTCAGATCCGCATCCGCCTTGATCGTCACGGCGCTCTGTACATGATCGAACTTGCCCTCGGCAGCCAGCTGTTTGTCTTTCGCTAAAGATGCCTGCTGCGCCTCCTCCTCATCCAGGAAGACCTTAGCGTGCTCGAAATCCTGCTCCTCCTCATCCTCATTCCGGTAGATGACACGCGGCCCGTCCGTTTCCTTGTGCTCCTGCTCTTTTTCTTCTTTCTGCTCCTTCTTTTCTGTCTGTTTCTCCTCCTGCTCATCGTGCGGAGCGGAGGGATCCCCGCCGTCAAAAAGCACCGCGTCTTTCATCTCATCCGCGTTAAACTGCAGGTCACCGTCGAGGTCTGCGCCCTTTTCCTTCTCCTCTTCGTCCGTGTGCTCTCCGCCCTCGATCTTCAGGTCCTTCAGTCCCTTCTCAAAGGCCTTCTCATCGAAATCCTCAACGGAGACGCGTCCCCAGAAGGCCTTCAGAGCGTCGCCGTACTCCTCTTTACGGGTCTTTTTCTTTTCACCCTGCTTCGGGTCACTCTCCGTCCCCGCTTTCGGCGCTTCCTGTTTGATCGAGCGCAGACTGAAGCCGGCCTTGCCGAGCGCCCTTGCCAATTCGGGCGTGATCTTGTCCTCCATGTACGTCTTGCCGGCGCAATCCGCGATCACAGTCTGCGCGTTCTTGAGGAGGGCCAGGGTCTTCTCCTCGGAAGTCTTCTCCGCGTTGCCGTAATCACCCGCATTCTTGAAGAGTTCCATGGTGTACATCTTCTTGGCGAGATCATAGGTGATGGCGTCCAGATACTGATTCCGCAGGGCAACCAGGGTATTCTGATGGTAGTATTGCTGCGGTTTTGATTCGATGAGACCCTTGTGCAGGTCCGCATTCTCCTTGGCAAAGACATACTCATCCGCGACACGCGCCATTCTGAGCTGGGCTTCCCGTCTGAGCAGGGAGCGGCTGTAGCGCTCCTTCTTCGTCTTTTCCATCATGGCGTCCGGATCTCCCACGGCGCCGGTCCGCTCTCCCCTGACCGAGGTGAGGAAATAGACCATGGCCCTGGCAGCATTCTCCCGGCGTTTCAGATTGCCCTCCGCAGGTGCACCGGCCCCGCTGTAATCCACAAGCAGGGAACGGAAACGCTGCATCTTCTGCGCTTTCTCCTTCGCCTCCTCGGCGAGGATCTCCTCCCGGATCTGCTTCGCCTCCTCTTCGTTCTTGGCGGAGGCAGTCCGGTTCAGGATCATGGCATCAACGACATCCGTGCGGTCGATCAGATCCGGATGGAATACGATCAGTTTCTGCAGCACATCCGCCGGGATCTGCGGCATCTCACGGATCGTCTGTGCAAGAAGCTTCTGGACGTGGGTCTCATAATCCAGCTCCATCAGTTCGAGCTGTCTGCTTTCTTTTGCACGTTTGGACGCGACCCTGGAAAGATCCTTGGGCTCAAGCAGATTCAGATCCTCGTTCATGATCTTCTGACGGCCCGTGGGGTCTTCCATGAGCGCGGGATCCTTGGTCTTGAGCGTATTCTGCCACACGCGTTTCTGAGCCGCCCGGCTGATGTCCGGTCCCCCGATCTTGTGCTTTTTCTCAAGCTCGGAAAATCCTCTTGCCTCAGGGGCGGTTGAGGCGAGAGGTTTGCACTGTTTCCCTTCCGCCTGATAGTACTGGGCATCCCCCGCCACATAGGAGGACGCGTTGTAGAACACGTTCTGGTAGTATTCCGAGCCGACGGTGCGTGCCTCATCGACCTCCTGCTGCGTAAGATACCCCTCGCGCACGAGGATATCGGCGGTCGAGATCTGCTCTCCGTCCTTTGTCGTCACGGCCTTCTCGTCCAGTACCTGCGTCAGGTCCTGCGTAAAGAGCATCCTCCGGTAGATATCCTTCTGGCCTTCGCCCAGCGAATGGAAGAAATGGGGGATCGGCAGCTTGTTCATGAGCGACCCGTATGTGTTCTCCGCCCGCTTGACGCAGTTTGCCATGAGCCTGAACAGCTTGGCCTGCGAAGAGAGCCACCGCGTGCGTGCATAGGCATAATCCGCTTCCCTGGTAAGATCCAGTTCCTTGTTGCTGCCGATCATGAGTCCCTCGACGATCTCGAACAGTTCCTCGTCCGGCAGTTCATGGGCATAGGTCAGGGTAAAGTTGGTGAGCATGCGGGCCGGTGTCGGGTGGAATCCCAGGACCTCGCCGGTCTTCGGATCGGTCAGATTGAAATCGGAGACACGTTTTCCCTCCACCCTCATGACGTTGTTGAGCTGTTCTCTGGTGGCCAGCTGTTCTTCGTTATAGGCGACTTCTTTGAGTCGTTTTTCCGAGGTGCCGCCCTTAAAGACTCTGCTGTGTACGACGAGATCCTTCCAGTTCTTCAACTCGGGATCCTTCTCCATCGCAAGCGCTTTGGTATTCTCGATCTCCTCGTTTGCGATCTCGGACAGACAGGTGTTTTCCAGCCACTCACCCTCTTTGTCTTTGGGGTTGATGAGGTTGAAGTATTTCCTAAGCTTCTTATGCAGCGCAACCACCTGTTCCGTCTTGGCCTGCGAGAGGTCCGCCTTGCCGGTCAGATAGGCGTTGTGGTGGGACTGCTCTTCCTGTGCGGTAAGCAGTGCGTCCACATCGAGTTCCGTACGCTTGAGCCCGTCCGCATTCTTCAACCGGTCGGCGCACTCGGCCGTGAGGCGGATGAGGTCCGCCACTCTCTTTTGTATCTGCCCGTCCTTTTCTCCGGCTTCGGGCCCCAGTTCGCTGTTCTCCCTGAGGATCGCATGGGAGTTGGTCATCAGAAGTTTCCTCGCGCGGTAATAATCCGAAATGGCGAGGAGCTTTGCGAGCTTATCCTTGACATAGCCCAGTGAAGATTCATCTTCCCGCGCCGCCAGCGTCTCCACATAATCCGGATTGGCAAGCAGCAGTTTTTCAAACCCTCTGGCCTTGGCGGAGATCTCCTCCAGTTTTCCGGCGTTCTGGGCAAACTTCTCATCCGACGTCAGATTGAGATCCGCGTCCAGATTGAGGATCTGCCGCGTGATGTCATCCAGTACGCCGTTGCGTTCCTGCCTGTCGGCGTAATCCGCGACCAGTGCGCTGTCGCTTTCCGCATTGTTCTGCATAAAGGCGGAGAGCGCTTCCGTGACCTGATCGGCGTCCGCAAAGACCTTGCGTTCCTGCTCGTTCGGCACCAGTTTCATCCGGTCGGCAAGCTTGAGCGCGCGGCGGCTCTTCGCCATGCGGTTTGCCGTGATATCGCGATTGGTAAGCAGCAGATCCGCCGCCGCCTTCTTGCGTGCCTGCACAGACCCGGGGACCTTGAGGGTATTCTCTCTTTCGCGGACCCCCATCTGCTTATCCGCCATGGTCCTGCCATAGGACGCCAGAAATGCTTTGCCCGTGAGGGCATTGAGTCTGATCCTGCCGGGATTTAACGGCTGTTCTTTCCTCTCCGCCCGGCGTGCCTTTCTCTGTTCCTCCTCAAGCCGCTGTTCTTCGGTCTTCTCTTCGGTCTTCTCCTCGGTCTTCTCTTCCGTCTTCCCGCCGGATTTCTCTCCGGTCGTATCTTTCTCTTTCTCTTCCGGTTTCTTCTCTTCGATGGTGTCTTCCGTCTTTTTCTCCTCGGTGGTATCTTCCTGCTTCTCCCCCGGTTTCTTCTCTTCGGTCCGCTTCTTCGTTTCCTCTTCCGGTTTCTTTTCTCCGGCCGGCTCTCCCGCCTTCTCCTTCTGCTTCTCCCGGTAGGATTCGAGATCCGAGAGCTTCACGTTATTCAGCAGATCCTGCGCGGGGAGATTCTCCTGCACGTTGCGCACATGGTCGCGGATCTTGGGCAGGTACACGGATTCCTGCACGAGCTCCAGTTTTCTCATGGCCCCGGAGCGCTCCTCGGGCCTGGTAAATTCCACCCCCAGATTCTGATAGATCTTCTCCAGATTGCCCGCGAAATTGACATTCTGATCATGCGCGGGTCTCTCGGTCAGTTTGCCTTCCTGATCATACAGAGGCTGCCCTTCGCCGCCGATCCCGTACTCGTTTTTGAGCGCGGTCAGGTTCTGATCGTCCAGATGCACGAGTGACACCAGCTCCACGCTGCCGGAGACGCAGTACTGCAGCAGATTCTCCGAAGTCATGGTCCACTTCTGGTTCAGCGCGGCCTTGGGCAGGTATTCCTCGTCCACGTTCGGGTTTGCCTGTACATACGCCGGATCCGCACGAGTCTCGGACAGGGAATCATGATAGTGGATGAGCCCGCCTTCGATGCCCGTGACGGTGATATAATGCCCCGGTCTGTACAGGGTTACCGGTCCGCCGGCCTGATCCAGTGCCTGCTGCACCCTGGCGATCATCTCAGTCTTGATCGCCTCCTTGGCCGCCGGATCCTGCAGCAGGGGATTTCCCTTATCGATGGTAAAGGTGGTACGCTTGATGGCCGTATCGGACATATTCTTCAGGAAGGCATCCCCCAGGAAATAGGGATTGCCCATCTCGCCGTAGCCGGTGACCATCTCGCCGGTGCGCCGGATCTCCCTGCGCACATCTTTCAGATTACTCTGGTTCTTGAGAGCATATTGTCTGGCCTCACGATTGATGACAATATTGTTCGTGTTCAGGAACTGCTCCTGGGTCATCCGGAATCCCGGAGCCGCGGTATCCTGATGCTTCGAGATATAGTAATTGGCATTCATGGTCGCAGAACAGGCCCAGCAGGAGACATCCTTGTCCTGCCGCTCATCCTGAAGCCCCTGCGTGTATTCCACGTGACGCGCGGCATTCCCCGACTTCTGCGCGTCATCCAGGAGCTCGTCCCGATGAGCCACCGCCAACGCGGACTTGCGGTACGCCTCCGTGAAAGCATAGAGCTTGGCATTCAGATCGGCAGGGAAGGTCTTGCCCTCCTTTTCCCACGCCTCCTTCACCTCATTCCGATAGGCATCCAGTTCTCTGGAGGTTGCCCTGTTCTCGAATCTCTGGATAAAGGTCTGCAGAAAGGCCTGTGCCTCTTCGGACGGCTGCTCCAGGAGCACCGGCATATTGGCCTGGATATCCTCGTCGGAGATCTTGAGATCCTTCTTTCCCTGCTTGCTCAGAAAGGCCTGCAGCCGTCCGCGGACCACCCCCTTTAACTGGATCGACAGTTCATTGCGATAGACCCCCGCGAAATACCGCATGAACCGGGTATTCATCGCCATGCCGGCCGTCGGATCGAGACCGTCGGACGTAAGGATATTCTTTAAGAGCGGGATCCGGGCAGGATCCGCCTGAGGTTCCGGCTGATTCCCGGGGGCCTGCCCGGGCGCTCCCGGTGCGGCCTGTCCCTTCTTCTCCTCTCTCTTTTCTTCCTTTATTTCCCCCTTTTTCTCTTCCGTGACCGGCTGCGTGTCGATCTGTTTCTTATCATCCTGCTGATCCGCGGTCGCGCTGTTGTCTCCGTCAGGCTCCTCCTTCTCCAGAACCGCCTCGCTGAGTTTTTGGTCATCCAGGACCTTTTCGTCTTCCTCCTCTTCGGTCGTGGAAACATCCAGCTCGGAATCATTCGGATCATGGTAGCGCCTGCCGGTTTCGAAAGCCCACAATTCCTCCATCTCGGCTTTTTCCCTGGCGAGGGTCTCTTTGTCGGATTTGTAATCCTCCAGGAAAAGCCCCCAGGCGGAACTGTCCCCGCCGCCCTGTTCACGGCTGTGATAGCCGCGGATCCTGCGGATGATCTCCCTGGCGTACGTCATGGGCGTGTGCAGCCCGGGCAGCTTGATGTGACGCTGGGGGACCTTGCCCTGTTTGATCCGGATCTTGCGGATCCCCTCATTGACCGCCCAGAACGGCAGGACCACGGCACCCAGCGCCAGACGGAGGGGATTTTCCACCACAAACCGCAAGGTGCCGGCCACCATCAGTCCGGTGACCGCAAGGTTTCCTATCGGGCCGTGCACATAATCATAATCGCCGTCTCCGCCTTTGGCGATCATGTCCGAGCCCGAATTCATCTGCCGGTTGGCTTCCAGCTGTTCCTGGCATTTCCGCTTTAACTCCTTAACCTCCCGAAGCCTCTGCTTGCCCCTTTTTGTGCGTCTCGTCCAGGACCAGCGCATAAAGCAATAGCTATCACACTCCTTGATCACCCGGTGCAGATATTCCCCGCTGAACCGGGTATTTTTGTAGGTAAAATAGCTCTCCACCATGCCGCGCAGCCTGATCATCCGGTCGTCATCGTCCTTCCGGATCCCGATGAACTTCTCCTCGAGGCCGATGTATTCGGGATGAGGGCCCTCCGGCTCCTGCTTCTTCTCCCTGCCTTTCTTTAAGACGACCTGCTGACCGGCCTCTTTCTGCGCATCGGTCTTTTCCGTCGCGGTCAGGGCCGTCGTCTTCGCGGTCTGTCTGTCCTGCAGCTTCGTGTCGGGCTTGACGATCTCCTCCGGCGGAACCTCCGCAAAAGTCTCACCGAAGGCACGGCTCAGGGCGGAGTCCGGCTTCATCGTCATGCGGCGCTTCGGCTCGTTCATTTCCATCCCGGGCGGGACAGCTCCCGGCTGCAGGGACATCCTCTCCTGCCGATCGGCATAGCCGGTTCCGATCTTCTGTTCAGTCCTCTTCTTAAGAAGTTCCTGTTCGTTCGCGTTACCCATCGATCAGTCCTCCATGTCCACACCGGTATACTGTGCAACCGCCGCCGCATCCATCGGAGCATCCGGCGATGTGAGTATCCCTTCGATCATGTACTGTGCCCTCTGCCTGCGGAACAGCTCGTCCAGCAGTTCATCGTCCTCGATGAACCGCTCGTTCATGACCACCTCCGTGGTCCTGTCATACTTGTACATGGCTGTGAGAGTGAGAGCCCCGAGCATTTCCTCCGTGCGGTCCTCTTCCTCCGACGAGGATGCGTTGTATTCGATGGAGATCCGTCCGGAGGGATAACGGTGCGCCAGCATCAGGCCGTCCGGCCTGGTCCGGCTGCCGGAGAAACAGCTCAGCTCCGTCTCGATATAATCCCCCGGCAGGTCCTCCCCGGACAGGTACCCCCGGTAATCCCGCTCCGCCAGGAATCCTCTGACCAGGACATCCTCCTCTTTATCCTGCAGCTCCAGAAGGGAGGTCGCTTTGTCCTCATATTTCTCAAAGGCGCTCCGCTCGGAGATGTCATTCAGGGCAAAGGCCAGTTCCGGAGAGACACTTCCCGCAAAGAGGAAATGCCATTCGGAGAACAGGTCGCCGTAGAGCTCCGTATTGTCATCCACGTAGAGATCCACGGTCATGGCGGGGGATCCCTGTTCTGCCATGAAATGGACCAGTTCCCCAACGAGGAAATTCGCCACCCCGCGTTCCCGCCACTCATCCGCGACATAGAGCCACTTGACCCGGAGGATCTCCTCGTCGTCGAGACCCGCGCGCTCGATGTCAAAGACGATGGCACCGGCGGCATGCACGTCCCGGCCGGAGCTGCGCAGCGCTCCGAGTGCCTGATGTTTGCCGACGGCGATGTCCTCCATCAGATCCGGGGAGAGGACCGATCCGAAGCGGTCCAGATTGTCCGTTGTGATCCTGGTAAGGAGCGGCCCCGCCAGTTCTTCAAAATCCATCCGGCACGCGACCGCCTTATCCAGCGTCTCCCTGCCGTACTCCGAGAGGGGATGGAAGCGTCTGGCCATCCCCAGGAGGATATCGATCTTGGT
Source organism: Lachnospiraceae bacterium (assembly GCA_017535945.1). GTDB lineage: Bacteria > Bacillota > Clostridia > Lachnospirales > Lachnospiraceae > Butyrivibrio. Next base: position 12,077 of record JAFXTJ010000062.1, on the reverse strand, counting down.
CACGAAGACGCCCTCAAGGGGTTCTCTGTCATGTACGGCGCTGTTGTACACGGCTGTCAGACCCTCAATGGCCTCATCGAGTTCCTTCAGATAGCCGTTCTCCATCCTGTGGGCCCTTACCACGGCACCGGTGTCCACCGACGCGAGGATCCGTTTCTCGAGCGTTCTTAAGTTCTCCATATCCTCAGGTTCAAACATTCTTTCGGGTGTCATGCTCACATCCATCCTCCATCCTCCTGTCAGATTCCGTTCTCACATAACGCGATCCATCGCCATCCAATGATACAAAAAAGGTGTCCGACCCGCGTCGGAGCACCTTTGCCTCTCTACATAAAACCGCTTTGTCCGGCGTCCAGTTCCTGCAGGATCCGCCGGAGCTGTGCACCGGCGCTCTCCCGTTCCACGCCGGCGACACGGTTCATGGAACGGATCCCTTCCAGCCGGTAGAGGATCCCCTCCGCCGCCGTACCCGGGTCCGTACAGGAGAATTCCCCGTTCTGTATGCCCAGCATGATCAGCCGCTCGATCATTTCCGCGGTCTTCGTAAAGCGGATCCTCAGCGGATGCGGCCCCGTTGTCTCATCCGCGTAGATGCTGTAATACTCTGCTTCGGCCAGACGCAGATCCCGTCCGGTATCCAGAGCTTCCTCCAGCTGATCTGCGAGAAACGCCCGGAGCATCTCCGTGACCGTGGCATCTCCCGAAAGCACCCGCTCCATTACGATACTGTACTCCGGCGGACGCTCCTGTGCGAGCACCGCGAGGAACAGCTCCCTGATATCCGCAAAATACAGGTACACGCCGCCGCGGCTGATCCCGCACGCATCGACGATCTCCTGCATCGTCACTGACTTGAAACCCTTGCGGGCAAAAACAGCACCGGCTTCCCTGAGGATCTTCTCGCGCTTCCCGCGGGCCTTATCCCGCATAACCGTGGCCCTTGGGCTCCTTCCCCCAGAATTCGATGATCTCCTTCATCCTGGACAGCGCCGCGAACATCACGCGGTTCTGCACGCCCTCCGTCCACACGCTGCCGCGGATATTGCCCTCCAGCACATACTTCGAGAGGATCCCGGCGAGGTCGCCCATCTGGGCCAGCTCCGCCCGCGCGATAAAGGCATGCTCATCCTGCGCGTTCCGCAGACGGTTGCGGGAATAGACATAGGCATAGTTCCGGTTCACGAGTCCGGTCTTCATGAACTCGCGGACAAAGGACAACAACGTGGAATCATAGACAGGGAAGGGGATCGTGTGCTGCATCCCCTCATTCTGATAGGTATCCGCCACCGGCGCCGCCGCATGGCTCTCCAGCCAGGAAAGATACCGGGCCATCTGCATCACATCGATGCGGTAGCGCTTGACGATCTCCTCCGTGCTGTTTTCCCTCAAGTCTGCCATAACACTTCTATTATAATGTCATGGCGGGGCATTTGCAACGGCGGAGAGAAAAATGGCAGGGGAATCCCATTCAGCTCCCCGTGGAACGGTAAAACCGCATGGCTTTCCGGAAACAGGCGTAGATGATCAGAAAGACGACGGGGCCGGAGAGGGGTGCAGCGAACGCCGCCCATGCGGGCCATCCGTACAGAGGCTTGTCGAGGATATAGGAAGCCGGAAGATGCAGGGTCAGGGCAAACGGTGCGATCACGGTAAAGAGGATGCGCAGCGGGCGCGGATAGATATCCATCGGATACTGGCAGGCGCTGCGGCCGCCGTAGGTCAGCGCATTCACGAATTCCACGGATTTCACAGAATGAATGCAAAGGATCGCTTCGATCATGAACAGACCGAGGATCAGCACGCAGCCGCACAGGATCCCTTCCGCCAGGACCAGCCCTTTGAGAAATGTCCAGCGGATCACAGACAGGCGGCATCCGATGAAGAGCGCTGTCACGCCCACCGCGATGCAGGTGATCCTGCGGGGATCCACGGCGCTGCAGAGCACCTGCGTCAGAACACCGCGGGGACGGACCAGGATCGTATCCAGCCCGCCCGAGCGCACCAGATAGGGGAAATTGCCGGTGATCCCTCTGCCGAAGCATTCCGTCAGATAGAAGGTGACGGCCATCATCCCGAAGAAGAAGAACAGATTTCCCGCCTCCCACTGCCCCAGACGGTCGAACCGGTCGATCACCAGGATGAGCGCCATCATCTCGCCGCCCTCCATCACCAGCTGCGCCAGTGTCTGCAGGAAGAAGGAAACCGGATACTGGAGCTGGCTTTTGATCAGCATCCCCATCGAATGCAGGTAGAGCTTCGCGGTATCCATGCGTCAGCCTCCCTGCAGGATCAGCCGCTTCTGATTCCGGCTCCACAGAAACCTCCCCAGAAGCGTCAGCAGGACCGTCCATACGATCTGCACCGGCAGGACCCGCAGCACACTGTCCGTCCCGTATTCGCCGGTGTAGAACCGAATCGGCGCATCCAGCAGCTGTGCGTACGGCAGGAGTGTGATCACCTGCTGCCAGCTGTCCGGAAAGAGCGTCAGCGGCAGGATATTGCCCGCCAGGATCAGCATCAGAAGATTCAGCATCGCCTGCACCCCTTTGGCATCCAGCGTCCGCATGGTGAAAGCCATGGTGATATTTTCCAATGCGCATACACAGAGCAGGCCGAGGAAAAGCGCAAGCAGCGAGATCACAAGACCCGGTACCGATGACGGCAGCGAAAGCCCCCATCCCTCTGGCAGAAGCAGTGCGAACAATAACATCGGGATCCCGCGCATGAGACTCCCAGTGAGCTTCTGCGCCATGATCCGGACATAGTAGAACCCGTAGAGATCCAGCGGCCGGCACAGATCATAGGAGATGCTGCCCGTGCGGATCTTATCGCCGAGATCCGGATCCGAAGCCAGAAGCATGCGGAAGAATGCCTGCTGCAGCCACACGTAGGAAACCACATGCGTGATCGGCAGCTCCTGCGGCTTGGACGCATACAGTGCGCGATAGAGCGAGATCAGGATCAGCCCAAAGAACATCTGACAGAGGATGCCGCCGAGCATGGCCCCGCGGTACTGCAGCTCCATCTTGCGCCGGATATGGAAAACCGAAAGATAGGCCTTCACAGATCCATCTCCCGATACATGGCCGCAATGAGATGATCGATATTCTGCGGCTCGATCGTCAGCTCCCGCAGATCCCCCGCATCCTGCAGCAGGCGCAGGACCTCGGCGGTCGGCGTTTCTCCCGGGGAATAGGAAAAGAGGATCCCTTCCCCTTCCCGCGAAGCGCTGACCGAAGCCGGGAGTACCGGCATGACGGCCGGATCCGCATAGCACGCCTTCACGGTACGGACCGTATCATAACGCTCCAGCAGCGTCTCCAGATTTCCGTCAAACAGCTTCCGCCCATGTCCCAGAACCATGACTCTGGAACAGAGCGCCGCGATGTCCTCCATATCATGCGTGGTCAGGAGGATCGTCGTCCCGTATTTCTCATTCTCCCATTTCAGGAACTCGCGGAGCGAGAGTTTGCTGACCGCATCCAGTCCGATCGTCGGCTCGTCCAGGAAAAGAAGTTCCGGACGGTGCAGCAGAGAGCCGCACAGCTCGGCCCGCATCCGCTGTCCCAGGCTCAACAGACGCAGGGGCGTCCGCAGCAGTTCCTCCAGCTGAAGCGCCTCCGTCAGCTCCACAAGCCGGGTGCGGTAGTCTTCATCGGAGATTCTGTAGATATCCTTCAGCAGCAGAAAACTGTCGAGGATCGGAACGTCCCACCACAACTGCATCCGCTGTCCGAAGACAACACCGATCCGCCGGACATGTTCCCTGCGGTCCGCCCACGGGATCCGCCCGCCGACCGTCACCTCTCCGCTCTCCGGCGTCATGATCCCGGAGAGGATCTTGACCGTTGTGGATTTCCCGGCCCCGTTCGGGCCGATGTACCCCACCAGTTCCCCGCGCTCAATATCAAAGGAGAGATCGCGCAGGGCTTCGATGGTCTTCTTTTCCCGGAACAGACTGCCCTTCTTTCGTTTCTCAAGGACGGTGAAGGTCTTATTCAGTTTTTCTACATGAATGAAAGGCACGGATCACTCCATTTAACAGCCGAACTGCGCCTTGACAAGCTTCAGGTTCTCGCGGATCGGAAGATGCTGCGGACAGATCTGCTCACATTTGCCGCACCCGATGCAGTCACCGGCCTTGCCGTATACCTGCGTCAGTCTGTGATAGTAACCGCCCTGCGGCGTAAAGCCCTTGCCGGCATATTCCTGCTTCTCGGCGTTGTAGAGCGAGAAGTATTTCGGGATCGGGATGTTCTTCGGACAGCCGTCCACACAGTACGCACAGGCCGTGCAGGGGATGGCGATACTCGCGTTGATGAGATCCGTCGCCTTCTTAATGATCGCAAGTTCCTCTTCGCTTAAAGGCGTAAATTCCTTCATGTACCCCGTATTATCCCGCATCATGTCCATATTGCCCATGCCGGAAAGGACCATCCTGACATTGGGCTGGCTGGCGGCAAAACGGATCGCCCAGGAAGCCACGGATTTATCAGGCGCGTAGTCTTTAAAGAGCTTCTCCACCTCCGGCACCACATTGGCGAGTGTCCCGCCCTTGACCGGTTCCATGACCACGACCGGCTTCCCGTGCTTTACGCACACCTCATAGCATTTCCTCGACTGGATGGCCTCGCTGTCCCAGTCAAGATAGTTTAACTGGAGCTGGACGAATTCCACCTCAGGATGCTCGGCGAGGATCCTGTCCAGCAGTTCCGCCCTGTCGTGATAGGAGAAGCCCATGTGCCTGACATATCCGGCCTTCTTCTTATCCGCGAGCCATTCGAAGCATCCCAGTCGGGAATACTTTTTATAATGGTCCTCTCCGAGATCGTGGAGCAGATAATAATCAAAATAATCGACACGCGTTTTGCGTAGCTGGGTCTGAAACACCTCCTCCATCTGCTCCTCATTGTTGAAGAAGCCGCCGTGGAGCTTGGTCGCCAGGGTGAAGGTGTCCCGCTTATGCCTCGCGGTCAGCGCTTCGCCTGCGGCATCCTCGCTCTTGAAGCCGCAGTACATCCAGGCGGTGTCAAAGTATGTAAAACCCTGATCAATAAAATAGTCGACCAGCTGCTTCGTGGTCTCCATGTCGATGTTTCCATACGGACCGTTCTGCGCCGTTTCCGGCAGCCGCATCATACCGAATCCGAGTTTCCTGCTGCTTTCAAATATGTCACCCATGCTTCCTTCCCCCCTCCATCTTCATGCTTTCGTCCCGCAAGGTAACAGACACACGCTTCCTCAAAACATCATGAATATAGTAACACAGGAACGGGAACATGCGCTACAATTGAAACATCGTTACAAACCACAGCCGCAGGGCACAAAAAAGGATGACCGGATATGAAAACACATAAAGAATACACGATGGGAGATATGCTCCTCACCTACTTTATTGATGAACAGGATCACGTCAGCATGTCCCTGATCCCGCTCTCATGCAGTGACCGGGTGCTGCAGAAGGATCACTCGCCGGAGCCGCTCGTTCAGCTGCATGCCCGCGGGGATCATCTGCCTGCCGGATACGGCAACGGCCATACACTCTCCTGCACATCCGCGACAGACACGCTGAAGTTCGTCTCGCAGACAGAAGAAGGAGGGTACGTGATCACGACCGTCGGGGACGGCAAAGGCCGGACCGTGCATCACCGGGTGCAGTGGGAGGCGGATCTGCAGGCTGTCGTCATATCCTGTACCTTTGAGAACACGGGTGAAGCTCCGATCACGCTCAATCTCCTCTCAAGTCTCAACCTGAGCGGCATCACGCCCTTTATGGAGGGCGACGCGGAGGGCGCACTTTTCCTGCACCGGATCAAGAGCATGTGGAGTGCGGAGGGACGGCTGTGCTCCGAGAGCATCGAAGAAGCGATGCTGGAGCGCTCCTGGACGGGACACGCGCTTCGCCTTGTAAAATTCGGCCAGCTGGGTTCCATGCCGGTGCGGGGGTTCTTTCCTTTTGCCGCGATCGAAGACCGCGGAGCCGGTGTGACATGGGCGGTGCAGCTTGCCTGCCCCTCCTCCTGGCAGATGGAGATCCGGCGGAAGGACGACTGTCTGAACCTCATGGCATCCCTGCCGGATGAGGATTACGGCCGATGGGCCAAAACCATCCTGCCGGGAGAAAGCTTTACCACGCCGGAAGCCTTTCTGACCGTCGGCGCGGGCGGTGTCGACGAGGTGTCCCAGCGCCTGCTTTCGATCCATCGCCGGAGAATGCCGCATCCGGATGCCGATCTCCCCGTCATGTGCAACGAATACTGTACCACCTGGGGAAATCCCACACATGAAAATCTGGAGAAGATCGCGGAGAGTCTTGAGGGGCACGGCGTGGACATCCTGGTGATCGACGCGGGCTGGTACCGCAAGCCCGGTGCGGGCTGGAGCGACTGCGGCGGCGACTGGATCCCCGAGGAGCAGGAGATGTTCCCTCAGGGGCTGAAGGCCACGGCGGACATGATCCGTTCCCGCGGCATGAGGCCGGGCCTGTGGTTTGAACCCGAGACCTGTGCGCCCGGATCGGAGGCCTTTCAGAGAGAAGATCTCCTGCTGACGCGTGACGGCGTGCCGATCGACACAGACAACCGGCGTTTCCTGGACATGCGGAAAGAGCAGGTGCATGCTTATCTTGACGAACGTGTCATCGGACTCTTAAAGCGCTGCGGTTTTTCCTACATCAAGGTGGATTACAATGACACCATCGGGATCGGCTGCGATGATCCGGACAGCCCGGGCGAAGGACTGCGCGGAAACATGCAGGGGACGCTACGCTTCTTCAGACATATGCGGGAGTCGCTGCCGGATCTCATGATCGAAAACTGCTCCTCCGGCGGCCACCGTCTGGAGCCTTCCCTGATGGCCGTATCCGATATGGCTTCCTTCTCAGATGCCCACGAATGCGCGGAAATACCGATCATCGCGGCCAATCTGCACCGCGTGATCCTCCCCGCGCAGTCACAGATCTGGGCGGTCCTGCGCGCCGATGACAGTCTTCGGAGGATCAATTATTCCCTGATCAGCACCTACCTCGGCGTGATGTGTCTCTCCGGCGATGTGACAAAGCTGTCTGAAGAGCAATGGGACAAGGTGGATGAAGGGATCGGTTTCTACCGCGCGGTCCGCCACGTGATCCGGGACGGCGTTAGTTTCTTCCGCGGAGAGGTCTCCGCAAGCTGGCGGCACCCGGAGGGATGGCAGGCCGTGGTCCGCAGAGCGGGCAAGGATACGCTGATCGTGATCCACACCTTTGACGGGGCGTTTCCGGACAAGATCCAGCTTCCGCTTGAAGCCGCCCGGATCCTGCGCGTCATGTGCTCGGAGGATAATGACGTCCGTCTGGAAGACAATATGCTCACTGTCGGGCTTAAGGCGCCGTTTGAAGCGGTGGCCGTATATGCGGGCGGCTGATCTTTATGCTCCGTGCGCCCCGCCCCATGTCCCTGCGATACTGCTTGACATTCTGCGGCTGAACCTATAAAATAAGATGCGTTCTGCGCAGATGTAGTTCAGTGGTAGAACACCAGCCTTCCAAGCTGGATATGCGGGTTCGATTCCCGTCATCTGCTGTCAGCCTGTGTCCGTAGCTCAGCTGGATAGAGCAACGGCCTTCTAAGCCGTGGGTCGGGGGTTCGAATCCCTTCGGGCACATCCCGATTCATCGGGGCGGACGCCCGGCGTCGCAAAATGAATATGGTGGGTATAGCGTAGTTGGTTAACGCGCCAGATTGTGGTTCTGGAGACCGTCGGTTCGAGTCCGACTATCCACCCTCTGCTGGGCCATCGCCAAGCGGTAAGGCACAGCACTTTGACTGCTGCACGCGTGGGTTCGAATCCCGCTGGCCCAGTACGTGCCACTAGCTCAGTCGGTAGAGCACTTGACTTTTAATCAAGTTGTCGAGGGTTCGATTCCCTCGTGGCACATTTTTCGGTTCATCACCCTTCAAGAAACTTATACAGCAGTCTGTAGAGCTCTTCTGCTTCCTCCGAGGTAAGCGAAGAGCCTTTTTTTGCCATCCCGGCCGGGATATCCCTGCATTTTTCTTTCAGGGCATTTCCTTTCTTCGTGATGCTTATGACCGTGACCCTCTCATCTTCTCTGGAACGCTCCCTTGTCACATAGCCTTCCTTCTCCAGGTTCTTAAGAAGCGGCGTGAGCGTCCCGGCATCCAGATGCAGGATGCTGCCGAGCTGTCCCACATTGACGCTCTCCTTTTCCCACAGCACCATGAAGACGATGTACTGAGTGTATGTCAGTCCGAGCGGTTTCAGGTACGGATGATATGCCGCCACGATCTTTCTGCCGCAGGCATACATCGGGAAGCATAATTGATTCTGCAGTAACAGCTGTTCATACTCCTGTGCCATGACATCCGCTCCTTACAGCAGCCCCTCGACGCATTGATCCACTTTTTCCATCTTCTCGGTGGGCTCAAAACGCGCGACCACATTGCCGTTTCTGTCCACGATGAACTTGGTGAAATTCCACTTGATCTCCGGATTGTTCTTATAATCCTTATCGATCTTCTTCAGCATCGCACTCATCGCAAGGGCCGCGGGACCTTTGCCGAAACCGCCGAATCCCTTCTGCTCCTTCAGATACCTAAACAGCGGGATCGCAGTCTCACCGTTCACATCCGCTTTCTTCATCTGGGGGAACTGCGTATGATATCTGAGCTGGCAGAACTCGTGGATCTCATCATCCGTCCCCGGCGTCTGCCCCGCGAACTGATTGCACGGGACATCAATGATCTCAAATCCCCTGTCATGATACTTCTCATACATCGCTTCCAGATCCTTGTAATGAGGGGTGAAGCCGCATCCTGTCGCAGTATTTACGATGAGGACGACTTTCCCTTCGAAATCCCTCATTGACACTTCTTCCCCTGATGCCGTCAATACACTCTGATCATAAAATCCCATGACACATACCTCCTTTTGAAAAGATCGATTTGTTATGTTTGGTCATATTATATTTTGTCAAATGAATATTGTCAAGAAGTTTTTTCGTCTCTGTTTCCGGATCGCCGGCCCCGCACCTATTGCCAATCCGACGGCCATCTGTTATAATAATGCCTGTTATTTTTTAATCCGTGGGGGAGGATGCCGCAGAGACATGGGTTTGTTCCGCACGCTGAGAAAAAGAAGCATGATGGCAGGGGCTGTCCTGACGGCAGCTCTTATCGTGCTGTCCTCCGCGGAACGGGCATATGCGACCGCGGATACCATCGCGGCCATGCAGCAGCGGGAGGAGGAGACCCGGCGGACGATCTCCGATCTGGAGAAGCAGACCAAGGAGACCAAGGAAGCCATCAACGCCCTGCAGGGCCAGAAGGAAGAAACGGCCCGGAACGTCAGCTCTCTCGAGAACAAGAAGCATTCCCTGCAGAATACGATCGATGACTATACCGACGAACTCACGGACATCAGCGAACAGATCGCTTCTACGGAGAAAGCACTCGAGGATGTGTCGACGCAGATCATCGAGTTGGACAGGCAGCTGCAGGAAGCCAGAAAAGAAGAAAAAGACCGCTACGAGGCGCTGAAGAAGCGGATGCAGATCACCTATGAGAGCGGCGGCATGGATGGCATGGCGAGAACCCTCTTCGAGGCGGATTCCGTGCAGGATCTGTTCACCAGGGCTGAGTATATCAAGGCCGTGGTGCGTTATGACTATCAGAAGATCAATGAATTCCGCATCCTGCAGTCGGACATCGAGGCCAAGAGCGAGGTCGTCCGGCAGAAGGAGGAGGAACTCGACGCCTATCAGACCGAACTGGATGAGAATTACGAAATGCTCGCGGATCTCACGGATTCCGTGATGGGTCAGCTCTCCACGACGAAGAGCAATATCAAATCCGAACGCGGCAAGCTCGCCGACTTCGATCAGAAGCTGAAGGAACTGGACGGCAAGATGAAGTCACTCGAATCCAAGGCGGCCGCCGCGCAGGCACAGCTGGCTCAGCAGATCGCCGAACGTCTCGAGATGACACGGGAAGATACCTCCGGCTCCTATTCCGCCAGCGACGGAGAGATCCAGTGGCTGGCAGCCACGATCCAGGCGGAGGCCGACGGCGAATCCTACACCGGCAAGCTCGCCGTGGGCAGCGTCATCATGAACCGGGTCAAGAGCTCGGCCTTCCCCAACACCATCATCGGCGTCATCACCCAGAACATGCAGTTTGCCTCCTACCGTTCCGGCAAAGTGGAACTGATCATGTCCCGCGGCGCCAATACCACCTGTGTCCGTGCGGCGCAGGAGGTCCTGGCCGGTGCCCGTGTCGGCGACTACCTCTTCTTCATGACCAAGTACTACGCGGATTACTATAAGATCAGCGAATATACCATGATCGGCAACCACGCCTTCTTCTACCGCTGGAAGACCGGCGACAAGTCTGCGGAGGAAACCAGGCAGGAAGAGAACAAGGACAGCGGCTCCGATGAGAACACCGAAGAAACCGGCAGCACGGAAGATACGGGCAACGACGGCGGTGACAGCGGAGAAAACAGTGAAGAAAACAGCAACGACGACGGCTCCGGAACGGAGAATACAGAGGAAACCTCCGGAGATGGAGACAGCGGAGGAGAATAGCGGAAATCGAAATCGTCGGATTCGAACCGCGCCTCAAGGTCCCAAACCTAGCGTGCTACCATTACACCACGATCTCGAACAGAAAGATGATAGCACGAATACGTCTGTTTTTCCACCCTGCCCGGAAATACAGCTTTCAGAGCCTAATACCCCGCTTCCGCCAGCACCCGGTCGATCAGTTCCGCGTTCCGGATCGAAAAAGCCGGCGTGATATGGGGTTTTTCTTCGCCCAGGATACTTCTGCCGAACTGTTCGACCTCCAGCGCGTAATTGTTCCTGACGCTGATCTCCCTCTGCGTGGTCCCGTTTTCCGTTTCGATCAGGTACCTGACAATCCCGGCCTGGTTGTAGGGCACTTCCGAGCGGATGCTCCCTCTGCTCCCGTGGATATATAGCCGGTCATATCTGGCATTGGTATCCTCCCCCAGGACCATCCCGACGTTAAAGGAGGCTCTCAGGCCGTCCGCGAACCGGATCAGTCCGGCCGTCATGAAATCGACCCCCTCGTCCGAAAACTCGGCGCTTGCTTTGACAAACACAGGATCCTGACCGGTCAGGGACAGGATCATGGTGGTGCAGTAGCACCCCAGATCATACATGGCGCCGCCGCCAAGCTCCTTATGGAGCCGGAAATCCTCCTTATACCCCTGCGTGATGAACGCGGTCTCGATATAATCAACTTCTCCTATGACATGTCCTTCTACATCTTTCCGCAGACTTTCTACATAGGGACTGTGCAGATAGGCATACGCCTCCATCAGATACACGCCGTTCTCTTCCGCGGTCTGAAACATCTCTTTTGCATCCGCGGCACACAGCGCCATCGGCTTCTCGCACAGGACATGCTTCCCCGTGCGGAGTGCGTTTTTCACCCATTCCAGATGCAGGTTGTTCGGCAGCGGGATGTACACCGCCTGCACATCCGGATCCTCCAGCAGTTCCCGGTAGCTGCCATAGGCCTTTTCAAAGCCATAGTCCGCGGCAAAGCGCTTCGCTTTTTCCGGGTCTCTCCCCGCTATGGCATACCGTTCACAGTTGCCGGCCTCCTTCATCCCGGGGATCATCCCCCACCTGGCGATGTTTGCGGTCCCCATGATCCCCCATCTCACTTTATTCATCCTGTCCCCCTTTCCATCTGCGGCGCAGCAGTTCCACTACTCTGTCATAGTTCTCCGGCACATGCGGAAATATACAGTCCACACAGCTCTTGATCCTGCGGCCGTCCTTTTCTTTCATCTGATAATTCCCCGGACAGTCCGTATCATACAGCGGACAATAGCAGAACAGACAGTTGATCTCCGTGTTGCCCTTATGACAGGGATAATACGCGCATTCCCTGTTTGCAAAGAATTTCTCACTGTTTTCCATCCGCAACCTCCTTTGCCGCCCTGACAAATCCCGTCAGGCATTCCGGACGGGAGCCGTAATACAGGTGCGGGAAGCCCCACATCCGCAGGTCATCGCAGATCATGCATCTGCGGCGTTCCCCGGT
>JAFXTJ010000061.1 GCA_017535945.1 Lachnospiraceae bacterium | reverse complement strand
CGGGATCTGAGTCTTGTATCAGATCAGCCCCTCGATATCGATGTTCTCGCCCGTGAGGCCGACGTAGGCGCCGCTCTTGGCTTCGGAAGCTTCGGCGTGCGCGAGGAGCCACTTGTTGCAGGCGGTCATCCACTTGTCCTCTTCGTTTAACGGCTTGAGAGCCGGGACAGCACCGTTCGTGCCCTTGGGCAGGACGATCGCGACCTTGAAGCCCGCGCCTTTCGCTGCGGAGCAGGGAGCATAATGGAGCGTCGTCTCGTAGACCTCGACGACCTGGCCCTTTGCGGCCTTAAAGGCCATCACCTTGGAGGTGTCGAGCTTGCCGTCAATGATATCATCGGCCTTGGCGAGCAGCAGGATGAAATCGGTGGAGCCGATGTTGAGCTCGCTGTCACGGTGATATTCCAGGCAGTTGAGTTTCGTATTGTGGCCGTTGCAATAGCCGACCTGGATCGGCATGCCGCCGTAGGCATTATTCTGCAGCGCACCGAAGACCGGAGTGTACTCCAGCACGGCTTCGCTCATCACATAGTCGACGCCGTCGGGAAGCGGGGTGGACTCATCCAGCGCCTTTAAGAGCGGAGCGGTGTCGTAGCCTTCCAGGACCTTGCCGTAGGGCTTGAATTCGGGATCGTTGACGGAATAGATCTTCATGGGTTCCTCCCTTCATCATGAGGAAGCGCCGGCGCGGATACGGGACCGGCAGATGGTCGCAACAAGAAGATTATAGCACGCATTTTGCACAGATAACAGGGACTTGTGTTATTTGACAACAACTGATATAATATTTTAGTTTTTGTGGCAGAAACGCTATGGAGGAGATTTGTTATGAAAGGGCTGACAATAAACAGAAGCGGAAAGAAGAGCGTGTACATGATCGCCGCATTGCTGCTTGCGATCGTGATGTTCGCGTTCTGCGGACAGCGTGTGCACGCGGCGAATCCCGCGGAGTATGCACCGGTCTTCAATGCCGGCTACTATGCCGATCATTATGCGGATGTGAAGGCGGCATACGGCTATGACACGGGGCTGCTCCTGGATCACTTCATCGCCTACGGGATGAGCGAAGGGAGACAGGCGAGCGAGGAATTCAACGTGTATGCCTACAGAGCCCGCTATGCCGACCTGAACAATGCTTTCGGCAATGACCTCAAGCAGTATTATATCCACTATCTGCATCTGGGCAAGAGAGAGGCCCGCATCGCTACGGGAGACGGTACCGTGCCGCCGGCCACGCCGGCTGCGGTGCAGACCCCGGCCGCATCGGGCAACGGTCAGCCGATCACGGACGGCTCCAACTGGCAGAGCATCCCGGGGACCTCGGATCCCAGCTATGCCAAGGCTGCCGAGATCCTCTCAAGCTTGAACTGGGATATCAACAAGGCCTTTAACTGGAGCGCGGGCCTCACCTACTACGGCCACGGCAAGAAGGATATGCCCGAGGTCGCGGATCCCGGTACCAACTGGTTCGCCAATTACGGCTACGACAACCGCAAAGGCAACTGCTTCGTCATGGCGGCGACCTTCTTCCAGTTCGCGAGACTCTGCGGTTACGCCCCCCGTCAGATGGTGGGCATGGTCCCGAGCCGCAAGGGCGGTCTTACGATCCATTCGTGGGTGGAGATCGATGTAGACGGTAAGACCTATGTATATGATCCCGACTTCCAGATGAACCGCGGAACGAGCGGTTTCAAACTGCAGTACGGGCAGAAGGGCACCTGGCGGTATACGGATTACAGACAGATGGGCGAGTAGATGATGCGTTGATATGCCGATCATATCTGAAAAAGACCGCCGCGCGCTAAGCGGCGTGGATAGGGACGGGCGCGTCAAAAGAAGGATGAGCGCGAAAGAGAGGAACCGACGGCTGTTGATCTTACTGATCTTCACGCTGTTGGTTCTTGTCGGTGTTATCGCCACTCACGTGTTCATCCTGCCGATGATCAAGGAGCATGCGGAACTTGCGGAAGACATGCAGCTCGAGATCCGCGCGGGCAAGCGCAACTCCCTTGAACTCTCCTGGACGCCGGCGAAACGCACCAGCGGCTACCGCGTGGAGATCTATGATCTCTCCGGAGCGCGGAGCGAGACGACGCCGGTCTTTGAGCGTTTCACCAGACGGGCGAAATGCACCCTGCAGCCCGGAGACATCCCCAAGACACAGCCGGTGCGGATCACCATTACCGCCCGGGATATTCTCTACTTCCTGGACAAACAGGAGGAGCACGAGCCGGAAACAGCTTCCTACGAGTGCTATCTCAATGAGCCCGAGATCGTGGACGATCACAGCAGGATCAACAATGAAGCACAGAAGATCGAACTCTCCTGGAAAGGCTGGGAGGGCGATACCTACACGATCTATCTGGTGCAGGGCGGCGGCAATGACCGTACGATGATCAAGGAGATCCAGCCGGAGGCTGCGAGCGATACCGCATCGCCCGGGGACCGCAAGGATTTCGAGGTCGATGTGGATTACGGTCCGCACGGGGATTTCCGACTGCCCAAGGATGATAAATCCTACAAGATCGAGATCGAGGCCACGCGTGAGCAGGACGGCGTCGTCTTCCAGGGTAAGCGAGTGGAGCTCATGGAGGCGGACCGCAGGAGCCTCATGAGCAAGACCATCGTGCTCGCGAGTGACAAGCTCCAGGATAATCATTACCGGATCTACTGGAATGACACGGGGAGCCTGGGCTATCAGGTCCAGATGAAAGCACCCGGCGCACCGGATTTTGTGACGCTGACAACGGTGCGCGGCGATACGGAGCTCTCCTACGATACGGAGAATCTGCTCCCGGGCAGGACCTACACTTTCCGCGTGCGTGCGGTGAATGAGGAGGAGCTCTTTGACGAGCCGATCAAGGAGGCTTTTGAAACGCCCTTTGAACAGCTCCAGCCGGGGAGCACGCAGGAGAGCGGCGGGATCTGCGAGATCGAGACGGCTGTATGCAACCTCTATGCGACGATCTGGCCCACCAAGGAACTGGCGATCTATTCGGACAGCAGCAAGTCGGAGCAGACCGGAACGGTACCGGCTTCCACGGCGCTGTGTATTCTGGGCGAAGATAAGGAGAACCATCTCTTCCGGATACGTCTGGGGGACGCGCAGGGGTACATCGACAGCAATTACTGCATGATCAACCTGCCGGAGTACATCGGCGATCTGTGTCTGTATGACATCCCCAACAGCTATGCCGCCATCTACATGGTGAACGGCTATTACATCCCGAATGTCACCGGCCGTGTGACGCCGGGCTATGAGAACATCCTGCTCGATGACAACACCTTTGTCGTGCCGCTGCTTTACCCCGTCGCCGAAAAACTCGTGGACGCGGCGGAGAACACGCTGGCGCACGGCTTCCGCATCAAGATCAACGACAGCTTCCGTCCGCACTGCGCGACGCGCTCCATCTATGATGAGACGGAGAAGGTGCTCTACGTGCGGCATCCGGATATCCGGTACGCGCCCACTTCCTTTGAACGTTACATCCAGAACGGACGTCATGTGGAGGACCCGGCGCCCAGTGCGCTGCCGGCGTCGATGGCGCAGACGATCGCGGAGATCGCGGGACAGGATACCACCGGAGTTCAGGGACTGGTCTCGGAGGGCGACGGCCCGGTGCAGACGCAGCCCGTGGAGGCACCTTCGGAGAATGCGAGTTACAGTTATTACTGGGAGATGACCAACGGGACCTGGCGGCTGGGAAGCTTCCTCGCGGCAGCGGCTTCCCGTCACAATCTCGGTGTCGCCATGGACATGACCATGGTGAGTCTGGACACGGGGCGCGATATCACGGCGCAGTCCGATATGCACAACCTGAGCTGGTATTCCGCGCAGAGCCGCAATACCAAGGAGGCGGATCTTTTAAAGGAGTATGTGACCGCCGCGGGCTTCGGGATGATCAGCAGCGAATGGTGGCATTTCCAGGATAACGAGGCGACCGATTCACTGAAACCGCCGATCGTGGAGAACGGCATCTCCGTCGAGGGCTGGAAGAGGGATGATCAGGGCTGGCGCTACCGCGATGCCAAGGGCAATTATATCGTGAACCAGGACCGGGAGATCAACGGTGTGACCTACACCTTTACGCCGGAAGGCTATACGCAGTACTGAGCGCAGGGAAGAGGAGAAGAGAGGGAGTAACGGATGGCAAGGGCAAAGAGACACACGGAGTACAGGAAGGAAGACGTGCGCAGAGCGGCCGCCATAGCGGAGGAGGAGACGGTCACCGACGGGATCGTACTCGATGAAACGGTGATCACGGACTCCGTGACGCTGGAGCCCGCGCCTGCCGATCCGGAGGCGGAGGAGATGATCCCGGCCGAACCGTATGAAGAGGATGCCATGACTGCCGATCCGGCGGACGAAATGTGGTCCGGCGATCCGGAGGAGTTTGTTCCCGGCGAAACGGAAGCGGAAGAGTCTGAAGCGGAGACTGCGGAGGAATTCCCGGTGTTCGCGGAAGAGGAAGAGCCCGGGGAGGACGAGCCTGAGGACATGACAGAGGAGCCGGCGGAGGAGCAGACAGAGGAGTTCCCTGAGGATGGTGCGGAAGAGCGGTCTGAGAATACGGAAATACCGGCGGAAGAACACGCCGTTGAAGAACCGGAATCCGAACCGGAGGATTTCTATGAGCCGCCGGAAAATGAAAACCGCCCGTCCGCCAGAAAACTGAGGCCCATCTCCGGTGCCGTGAGTTTCCCTGTGGAAGAAGACGGGATCGAGGCAGAGGAACCGGAAGAGCCGGAAGAACCCGAAGAGACGGAGGAGCCGGAACCGGAAGAAGATGATTCCGCGGAAACCGCGGGGGCTGCCGGAGAGAAACCTGCGGGCACGACACTCCTGATCCTCGCGGTGGCTGCCCTGGCGTTTCTGATCCTGCTCGGCGTGGGCGCGGTGAACGACCGCGCAAGAGCCGCGGCGAAAGCGGCGGAGGCCGAGGCGGCAGAGGAAGCCGCCAGGCAGGAACAGGCGATGCTGGATGCACAGAATGAGCAGATGATCGAAGAACGTGTGGCCAAAGAGGTGGCGGCACGTCTTGCCGAGATCCGTGAACAGGAGGAACTGGAAGCGCTCGCGGCGGCTGCTGCGGCGGCGGAGGAAGCGCAGCAGTACGATGAGGAGTACAGCGAAGAGCCGGAAGAGCAGAATACGGAAGAGCAGAACACGGCGGAAGAAGCCGTGACGGAACAAGAGGAACAGGAAACGGAACAGCCTGCGGATCCCGCCGCGGAGACTCCCGCGCCGGAGGGCGGCGAGGGCACCGGGGAAGGTGACAAGGGCTGCATCGGAGACGACGGACTTGTCTGGTAAGATCAGATCCTATTGCTACCTGCGGGTAGCGGCGTGTCTGGCCATTGTACTGCTGCACACCGCCAATATCTCGGAGCTGCTCCACAGGGATGCGATCACTGTGGCACAGCGTGCCCATGCGATGGGGATCGTCTATTGCATGATGTGGGCGGTACCGGTCTTTATCATGGTGTCCGGGGCGCTGCTCCTGGATCCCGCGCGTCATGTCACCATGAAGCGGATCATGACCCGCTATGTGAAACGGGTCTTTCTGGCACTGATCTCCTGCTGCATCCTGTTCGCGCTGTTTGATATGGTGATGAACAGGGAGCGCTTCTCCCTGATGTTCATCCCGGACGGCATCTACCGGATGTTCACCGGCGGGAGCTGGGCGCATCTGTGGTATCTCTACATGCTGCTGGGGCTCTATCTGATGCTCCCGTTCGGCAGGATCCTCGCACGGCGCGTGAAGGACCGGGAACTGCTGTACCTGATGGGCATCATCGCGGTGGTGGTATCCGTCCTGCCGCTCTCGGAACTCTTCGGATTCGGCAGCGCGTTTGAACTTCCGGTCGCTTCGATCTACCCCTTCTACTTTTTCGCCGGTTATGCGGTCGCTTCGGGCCGTGTGAAGATCAGCCGGCACATCGCATGGGCGATGGCCGCCGGCGGTACGCTTGTTATCCTGATCGCGGTGATCGTGCAGTTTCAGTATTTCCCTGCGGATGACTCGATCCTCGCGCCTCTTACGGCGCGGTATTCCGCGCTCCCGGTGGTGTTGCAGAGTGTCGGGATCTTCTCCCTCGCCGTGGGCGGGGAGGAGAAAGAATGGGATCTGCCGGCGTGGCTCGTCCGGCTGCTGGCGATATTTGACGAGTGCGGCTTCGGGATCTATCTGCTGCACATGGTGATCCTGAGGCTCTTACTCAGATATATGGAATGGGATCTCTTCCTCGTCGGCGGCTGGTCCTTCTATGTGCTGCCGCTCGGCGTCTATTTTGCCAGCTGTGTGGCAGTCTGGTTATTGAAGAAAATCCCTTACGTCAATACTGTTCTCTGAAGACCTGCTCTTTCAGAGCAGATCCGTCAGCCGTTTTCCGTAGAAGAAATCCCGCACCAGTTCGTCGTACTCCTCCCACATGGGCAGAGTCTTGCATTCCGCTCTTCTGGGGCAGTCATAGTCCTTCTCCGCGAGGCAGGCCACGGCGGAGAGGGTCCCCTCCATGAGCTCCAGGATCTCGCCGATCGTGTAGGCCTCCGGGCGCCTGCTCAGGCGGTAGCCGCCGTGCTTGCAGCTCGTGCCCGTGATCAGTCCGCCGGCGACCATATCCTTGCAGATGATCTCCAGATACTTCTTTGACAGTTCCTGTCTGGCGGCGATATCCTTGAGCGGGATATAGCTGCCTTCATCATTCTCCGCGAGATCGATCATCACGCGGATCGCATAGCGTCCCCTGGTCGATATCATGTCTTATTTCCTCCGGTCACAATAAGGGTTGTCAACATATCGCCTATTGTACCGCAGGGTGTAAGTGTAAATCAAGCACTTTTTGCAAAGAAACGCATATTTACTGATGCATCTGACCCTATTCATAGGAGGTATCTGAGAAAAAGAGAAAAAATATTTGCATTAACCTATTGACATAGTAGTTTGGTCGTGTTAAAGTGTGCTTGTTTCGTTCACGAGGCGGCACATCCGCCGGATCGTAAGGAGAGTGTAAGACATGAAGGAGAGGACCGTCAGAACTATCGCGGCAGCCATGTGTTGTCGAATGCGGATCTCCCGGGCAGACAGACGGCCGGGGGCTGACGGTTGTTGTCACAGCCCCAATTTGAAGCGATGTTGACATCGCAGATAAGTATCAGGTCATATGCCCGGGAGTCTCGAACAAGCCTCCGGGCATTCGTTTTGTAAACAGACAATGAACGGTACGGGATGCCGTCACACTTAAAAAAGAAAAGGAGAAAATACCATGAGCGATTACAGATTTGAGACCCTGCAGCTGCACGTAGGACAGGAAGAAGCCGATCCGGCGACCGATGCGCGCGCCGTGCCGATCTACCAGACCACTTCCTATGTATTCCATAACAGCAAGCACGCGGCCGACCGTTTCGGCCTTGCGGATGCAGGCAATATCTACGGGAGACTGACCAATTCCACGCAGGATGTCCTCGAGAAGAGGCTGGCGGCACTGGAGGGCGGCAGCGCCGCTCTGGCGGTCGCCTCCGGTGCGGCTGCCATCACCTACACCATCCAGGCGCTCGCGGCAAACGGCGGCCACATCGTCGCACAGAAGACGATCTACGGCGGGAGCTACAACCTGCTTTCCCACACGCTGCCGCAGTACGGCATCGAGACCACCTTTGTCGATGCGCACAACCTCGCGGAGGTCGAAGGGGCGATCAAGGACAACACCCGCGCCGTCTATCTGGAGACACTCGGCAATCCCAACAGCGACATCCCGGACATCGATGCGATCGCTGAGATTGCGCATAAGCACGGCCTGCCGCTCGTGATCGACAACACCTTCGGCACCCCTTACCTGATCCGCCCTATCGAGCACGGCGCGGACATCGTTGTGCATTCCGCGACGAAGTTCATCGGCGGCCACGGCACGACGCTCGGCGGCATCATCGTGGAGGCCGGCAAGTTTGACTGGAAGGCATCCGGCAAGTATCCCAACATCGCTGCTCCCAATCCCAGCTACCACGGCGTTTCCTTCTACGATGTGGTGGGTCCCGCGGCATTTGTCACCTACATCCGCGCGATCCTTCTGCGCGACACCGGCTCCACCATTTCTCCGTTTAACGCATTCCTCCTTCTGCAGGGTGTGGAGACCTTGTCCCTGCGTCTGGAGCGCCACGCGGAGAACACGAAGAAGGTCGTGGAATTCCTGAGTAAACATCCGCAGGTCGAGAAGGTCAATCATCCTTCGCTGCCGGACCATCCGGATCACGTTCTCTATCAGAAGTATTTCCCCAACGGCGGCGCCTCGATCTTCACCTTTGAGATCAAGGGCGGACAGGACGAAGCCTGGAAGTTCATCGACAATCTGCAGATCTTCTCGTTGCTCGCGAATGTGGCCGACGTCAAGAGCCTCGTGATCCACCCTGCTTCCACGACGCACTCCCAGCTCTCTGAGGAGGAACTGCTCGATCAGGGGATCCGTCCCAACACGATCCGCCTCTCCATCGGCACGGAGCATATCGACGACATCATCGCGGATCTGGAGCGCGGCTTTGCGGCGGTGAAGTAAGGCGCATATGGAATTCAACACAAAACTCCTGCACGGCCGGGCGGTAAAGAAATACGCGGACGGGGCAACACTCCCGCAGATCTCGCAGGTGAGCGCATTTCAATACGACTCGGCCAGGGAGCAGGATGAGGTCTTCCATCATAAAGCCGCGGGATATGCGTATTCACGTGTAGCCAATCCCACGGTGGCGGCCTTTGAGCAGCGGATCAACGAGATGGAAGGCGGGAACGCGGCGATCGCATGTTCCTCCGGGATGTTCGCGATCACACTTTCCCTTCTCAATATGCTCTGCGCGGGAGATGAGATCGTCGCGGGCGGCGGACTCTACGGCGGCAGCATCGATCTGCTGGAGGACCTGACCAAGTTTGACATCACGACGCGCTATGCCGCGCATATGACACCGGAAGAGATCGAGCCGCTGATCAATGACAGGACCCGCGTGATCTACGGCGAAGTGATCAGCAATCCGTCCCTGGAAGTCACGGATATCCGGGCGGTGGCGGATCTGGCTCATGCACACGGACTCGTCTTTATCGCGGACAGCACGACGGCCACACCTTTTTTGATCAATCCGATCGCCCTCGGCGCGGATATCGTCGTGCATTCGACGACGAAGTACATCAACGGCAGCGGGAATTCCATCGGCGGTGTCATCATCGACAGTGCCCGGTTTCCCTGGGATTTTGACAAGTACCGTGCGCTGGACGGGTACCGCAATTTCGGGAAACTCGCGTACACGGTCAGGCTGCGCACCGACATCTGGGAGAATATGGGCGGCTGCATGGCACCGATGACGGCCTTCTTAAATGTGATCGGACTGGAAACACTGGGGCTGCGCATGGAAAGGATCTGCGACAATGCGGCGCGGCTCGCAGAGGCTTTGAACGAACTGCCGGATGTTACGGTAAATCATCCCTCACTCCCTGATAGTCCGGGACATGAACTTGCGAAGAAGCAGTTTGGCGGCAGGGGCGGCGGGATCCTCACCTTTCGTGTGGGGTCCAAAGAGCGGGCCTACGCGGTGATCGATCATCTGCGGTATGCGGTGCGGGCCACCTCGCTGGGGGACACGAGGACATTGGTCATCCACCCGGAATCGACTCTTTATATCAGGAGTACCGACGACCAAAGACGCATTGCAGGCGTTTATGACGATCTGATCCGGGTCAGTGTCGGGATCGAGGATGCGCAGGATCTGATCGAAGATTTCACGGAGGCGGTAAGCGCCGCCGGATGAAGACAGGAGGAGAGACATGAAGATCACAGTAGCGGGGGAGAGTAAAGAAGTACGGGACGGCATCACGATCGCGGAGCTCATCGAAGCGGAGCAGGTGGAGACACCGGAATATGTGACCGTATCGGTCAACGAGGAGTTCGCGGACCGCGAGTCCTTTGAGACGCGGCAGCTTAACGAAGGCGATACCGTGGAATTTCTCTATTTCATGGGCGGAGGGCGTGCGTGATGGCCTTTACCAATGAACAGCTCGAGCGGTATTCCCGCCATATCATCCTCAAAGAGGTCGGCGCGAAGGGACAGAAAAAGCTCCTGAACGCCAAGGTCCTGATCATCGGCGCGGGCGGCCTTGGCGCTCCCGCAGCCCTGTATCTGGCCGCGGCCGGAGTCGGCACCATCGGGATCGCGGACGCGGATGTGGTGGATCTCTCCAATTTACAGCGCCAGGTCATCCATGCGACAAGCGATCTGGGCAAGCCCAAGGTGGAATCCGCCAAAGAGACCATGAACGATATCAATCCGGATGTGACGGTCAACACCTATCACACCTTTGTGACGAGCGAGAATATCCGGGAACTGATCCGGGATTATGATTTCGTGCTGGACGGCACCGATAATTTCCCGGCCAAGTTCCTCATCAACGACGCCTGTGTCATGGAGAAGAAGCCCTTCTGCCATGCGGGTATCATCCGTTTCCGCGGTCAGCTCATGACGTGGCTGCCGGATCAGGATCTGCCCTGCTACCGCTGCGTGTTCAAGGAGCCCCCGCCGAAGGACGCGGTGCCGACCTGCAAGGAGGCGGGCGTCATCGGCGCCATGGCCGGTGTGATCGGTTGTCTGCAGGCCATGGAGGCGGTCAAGTATATCATCGGCGCCGGCGATCTGCTGACCGGTCAGCTGCTGACCTTTGACGCGCTGAAGATGGATTTCCATAAGGTGGCTCTGCCGAAGAGGAGCAAAAACTGCGCTGTCTGCGGCGACCATCCGACGATCACCGAACTCATCGACTATGAGCAGGCGGTCTGCGAACTGAAGCATTGAGACAGGGGGCAGAGAGGATATGCGGATCACGATCAGACAGCAGGATTACGACAAAATGCTCGCTCACGCCTTAAAGGAACGCCCGAATGAAGCCTGCGGGCTCATCGCCGGAGTGGACCGCGAGGACGGCGTGCGGGAGATCCGGTTCGTCTATCTGCTCACCAACACGGATGCGTCGAATGAACATTTTACGCTCGATCCCAGGGAACAGCTCGAAGCGGTCAAGGATATGCGTGCAAACGGGTGGAAACCGCTGGGCAACTGGCATTCCCATCCGGAATCCCCGAGCCGTCCCTCCGAGGAGGACAAGCGGCTGGCCTACGACAGCAAGGCGAGTTACCTGATCCTGTCGCTCATGGAGGAGGGAAACCCGGTTTTGCACTCCTTTCATGTGGAGAACGGCATATCCGAAGCGGAGGAACTGGAGATCGCGCGAGAGGAGGAATGAACATGGCGATCAATGACTATACCATCACCGATACGATCGATATCACGGATGTCACCTGCCCGGTCACCTTTGTCAAGGCCAAGGTCGCGATCGAGGAACTGGAGGAGGGAGAGATCCTGCGGATCCATTTAAATCACGGGGAGCCCCTGGAGAATGTCCCCCGCAGCCTCGGCGAAGAGGGACATGAAGTGCTCGAGAAGATCGACAACGGCGACGGCACCTGGGAACTCATTGTAAAGCGGGGCGCCGACTGAGTCCCGCGTACAACCTCACGGAGAAGACATCATGAAGATCAGGATCATCCTCGCGGCATCGCTGAAGACCTTTACCGACCGCACCCCGGAGGTGGCACTGGAGGCCGATACGGTTTCCGGGGCTCTGCAGGCATTGACCGATGAATATCCGGAAGCGGCACGGGGCCTGTTTGACGAGAACGGCGATCTGCGCGGCTTTGTCAATATTTATGTGAACGACAGGGATATCCGCACCCTCAAAGGGATCGGTACACCGCTTCATGACGGGGACGAGATCTTCCTCATCCCGGCCATCGCGGGCGGAGCCTGTGAGAGCGTCATTTCGACGGAGCGGATGAAGGCGGTGACGATCGAAGAGAAGGAGATCCGCCGCTACAGCAATCACCTGCAGCTTAAGGAGATCAGCATCAAGGGGCAGAAGCGCATCATGGCGAGCCGCGTGCTCGTTGCGGGGATCGGTGCGCTCGGCGGTGTTGTGGCGGAGCGTCTGGCGGCCGCGGGCGTCGGGACGATCGGCCTGGCGGATGCGCAGGAAGTCACTTTGGAGGGACTGCAGACACAGACCATCCACAGTACCCGTGATCTGGAGCGCCCCAGAGCGGCCGCTGCCAAGGACCGTCTCAAGAAACTCAATCCGCTCGTGACGACGGTCGCGCATCAGGAACAGCTCACGGGGGATAATGTAGAAGAGATCATCGCGGATTACGATATCGTCGTGGATGCGACGGACAATTTCGTCTCGAGATATCTGATCAGCGATGCCTGTGTATTAAACGGCAAGCCCGAAGTTTTCGGCGCCATGTACCAGTATGAAGGTGTCGTCACCGTTCTGGGAACGAAGGACGGCCCCTGCCTGCGATGCCTGTATCCGTCGCCGCCGCCGGCCGGGATCGTGCCGACCTGCGCCGCATCGGGCGTAGTGAATACCCTGCCCGGGATCATCGGAGCGATGATTGCCACGGAAGTATTAAAACTGATCACCGGCGGCGGTGAACCATTGATCGGCAAAGTACTCGCCATGGACAGCTGGAATCTCCGGTATCACACTCTGCACACCGGCAAGGACAGCGGATGCCCGGTATGCGGCAGGAGCCCCGTGATCCGGGCCGTTCAGGATATCGATTATGACGATTTCTGCGGTCTGAGGGAGGATCCCGATGAGGAGCCGATCGACCTGATCGAGCCGGAGGAGCTTGCAAGGCGGATCTCCGACGGAGACCGGATCACCATTGTGGATGTCAGGGAGCCGCATGAGCGGGCGGTCCACAGATTCCCGGGGACGCTCATCATCCCGATCGGACAGCTCGCCCGCAGACAGAAGGAACTGGATCCGGAGATCGACACCATCTTTGTCTGCATGGAGGGCAAGCGCAGTATCCTCGCGATCCGCACGCTCAGGGAAGCGGGTTATACCGGCCCGATGTACAGTCTGAAAGGCGGTTTTGAGACGGCAGCACAGATCATCTTCCCCAATGAGGGAGCATGGTTATAAAACACAAAGAAAGGAAGGAAAAAGCACATGGCAAAGGAAGTTCAGGAAGGGATCAACGCATTGGGGGCGCAGGCTGCATATCAGCTTGCCAACATCACCAAGACCAGACCGCAGTACGGCGCGCTCACGCCGAAGTGGCTGCCGAAGGTGCTTGAATTCAAGGGCCTTGAGACCGGGATTTACCGCGTCAATCGGGTGGTGGAGGGGGACACACCGCTCGATGCGCTCTGCTCAGCCACCAAGAAGAGCGATATCATCCCGCAGGGCTATGTGGAATACCAGACGGAACCCAGGGAATACCGGCTGAACTCCATCTCCACGATCATCAACGTCAACACGGCGATCGAGGATGTCTACAGTTCCCCGTATGATCAGGTACAGGAGCAGCTCGCCCTGGCGATCGATTCCCTGAGGGAGCGTCAGGAGAGCCAGCTGATCAACAATGATGATTACGGCCTGCTCAAGAATGTGCCGGATTCCCAGCGTATCGAGACCTTAAACGGTGCACCGACGCCGGATGATCTCGATGAGCTCATCACTAAGGTCTGGAAGGAGCCTTCCTTCTTCCTGGCACATCCCCGTGCGATCGCCGCTTTCGAGCGTGAGTGCACGAAGCGCGGTGTACCGCCCGTGACGGCGAATATCGCGGGAGGCACCTTTATCCTCTGGCGTGGGATCCCGATCATTCCAACGGACAAGCTGATGGTGGACGGGCAGAAGAATCCGAAATCCAAGAGCGGCAAGACCAATATCCTGCTGCTGCGTACCGGCGAAGCCAAGCGCGGTGTTGTCGGCCTCTATCAGGCGGGCTTGAAGAATGAGGAATCCCGCGGTCTTTCGGTCCGTTTCCGAGGGATCGATGACAAGGGCGTCGCTTCCTATCTGCTCTCTCTCTACTGCTCGGCAGCGATCCTTGCGGATGATGCCATCGCATGTCTGGAGGATGTGGAGGTAGGAGAATACTATGATTACGATTGAAAACGGCCCTGAGGCCCTGGGTCTCCCGGGAGAATCGGAGCTTGCAAGACTCGCCAACGCACTCTGGAATGAGGGCACGGCCGGTCTCGCGTCAGCACCTGCACCGGGTGCTGCGGTATCGCCTGTGACGGATCATCCGGTCGCATCCGTGCCGGAAGCAGCCTCAACGCCTGTGGCGGTTTTTCCGGCTGTATCTGCATCGGAGATCCCGTATCAGCCGTCGATCCCGCACATCGGGAATCCGCTGCATCTTCAGCCCACGCCCGAACAGTCGGATGAGCGCAACACGATCCGTGTGGCCGTCCGGGACGGGCGGACAGACGCCGGACAGGACAGTCTCTACGCACTCTCCGACAGGGTGAACGGCACGCATACGAGACGCGATGACGGGATCACGGTCGGCTCGAAGACACTTGCACAGATCAGAGAGGATTTCCCGATCCTGAAAGAACAGGTGGGAGGTTTCCCTCTCGTGTGGCTCGATAACGGTGCCACGACACAGAAGCCGCAGTGTGTGATCGAGAGACTGACACAGTTCTACACACACGAGAATTCCAATGTGCACCGCGGTGCGCATGAGCTTGCTGCCAGATCCACCGATGCCTATGAGAATGCCAGACAGATCGCGGCGGATTTCATCGGCGCCCCGGATAAGGACGATGTCGTCTTTGTGCGCGGCACGACGGAAGGCATCAATCTGGTGGCGAATGCGTATGTGAAGCCGCTCCTTACTCCCGGAGACGAGATCATCTTAAGCATCCTCGAGCATCATGCCAATATCGTGCCGTGGCAGCTGATCGCCGCGGAGACGGGAGCCGTGCTGCGGGTCATCCCCTGCGACGAGAGCGGGCAGCTCATCATTCCGGAATACGAGCGCCTGTTCACGCCGCGCACGAAGTTTGTCTCCGTCACGCAGGTCTCCAATGTGCTGGGGACGGTGACGCCCGTAGAAGAACTTGTGACGATCGCGCACCGTCACGGTGTTCCGATCCTCATCGACGGGGCGCAGAGTGTGGCGCATATGCCGGTCGATGTTTCGGCGCTGGATGCGGATTTCTTTGTTTTTTCCGGGCACAAGATCTTTGCTCCGACGGGCATCGGCGCGGTGTACGGCAAAAAAGCGCTGCTCGATGCCGCAAGACCCTATCACGGCGGCGGTAATATGATCAAGGATGTCACCTTTGAACGGACGATCTACAATCCGGCGCCCAACAAATTCGAGGCAGGGACGGGTTCCATCGCGGATGCCGTGGGCCTGGGAGAGGCACTGTCCTATCTCTCGTCGATCGGGATGCCCGCGGTCCATCAGTGGGAACAGGAACTGGTTCAATACGGGATGAAGGAACTCGCGACCGTTCCGGGGCTGCATCTGATCGGCACGGCTCCCGGCAAGGCGAGCGCATTGTCCTTCAAACTGGACGGATACGAGGACAATGCCGTCGGTGAGTACTTAAACCGCTACGGGATCGCCGTGCGGACGGGACATCACTGTGCGCAGCCCGTTCTGCGCCGGTTCGGACTGGAGAGTGTCGTGCGGCCCACACTGGCTGTCTACAATTCGCCGGAGGATATCGATGCGCTGGTGAAGGCACTCCGGGGACTGGCCTAGGAACTCAGGCTGTACCACGGGAAGATCATGGAGAGGGGTGTCCGCGTGGCATCCCTCTTTTTTATTGTACATCCGGTAGAACTCCGATATACTCATGTCAACGGAGGGACATAGGATGACGACATTCATGATCGGACTGTTGATCCTGGCTGCGGGCGGAGCGTGCTACGGCGCACTCTGTCAGCGGGTATTCGCGCCGGATGACAGGAAGACTCCGGCGTATACGAGGCAGGACGGTGTCGATTTCGTACCGCTGCCGAAGTGGAAAAACGCATTGATCAATCTCCTCAATATCGCCGGGACCGGACCGATCCTCGGACCGATCCAGGGGATCCTCTTCGGGCCGATTGCCTTTCTGACCATCCCGATCGGCTGCGTCATCGGCGGGGCGGTGCACGATTATTTCTCGGGGATGATCTCCGTCAGGGAGGGCGGGATCCAGATGCCGGAGATGGTGCGCCGGAATACGGGCGCGGCCATCCACAAGCTCTACACGGTGCTTGTTTGTCTGGTCCTGTTTCTGGTGGGTGTCGTCTTCATCTACACACCGGGTGACATCGCGGCGACGCAGGTCTTTCACTTCGGCGGGACTGCCGCGGAGCCGTCCACCTGGCTCATCTATTCCGTCATTTTCCTCTACTATCTGATCGCCACGCTTTTCCCGATCGATAAGATCATCGGACGCATCTATCCGGTCTTTGGGGCGATCCTGCTGCTCTCGGCGGTGGGCGTGTTTGTCATGCTCTTTATCAAGGGCTATCCCCTGATCGGCATCGGCGGCGCACAGACGCTGAACGGATTCGATTTCGGCGCGTATTTTAAGAGCGGACATTTCATCCCCGCCTTTTTCGTGACGGTGGCCTGCGGGATCCTCTCGGGCTTTCATTCCACGCAGATCACGCTGGTGACGCGGACGATGCAGCACGAGAAGGAAGGACTGTTCACCTTTTACTGGATGATGATCATTGAGGGCTTCATCGCGATGGTCTGGGCGGCCGGCACGATGGAAATGATCGGGATCGGTGCGGAAGCCGGCGGGATCACGATGCAGATGACACAGAGTGGCTGGGCGTATTTCGCGCAGGTCGGTGATGCCGTGCAGCAGATCTCCGCGACCAGTGTCGTGGGCGTGGTCTGCCGCGATATGCTGGGACCGGTCGGCGGCGTGATCGCGATCATCGGCGTGATCGTGCTGCCCGTGACGAGCGGGGATACGGCGCTGCGGTCGCTCCGGCTGATCCTGGCGGACACCTTCCATATCAAACAGGAGAAGCGGATGAGCCGGATCCTGCTGTCCCTGCCGGTCTTTGCGGTGGCTTTCGGTGTGCTGATCTGGGCAAAGGTCAACCCGAACGGGTTCCATGTGATCTGGCGCTATTTCGGCTGGTCGAATCAGACACTGTCCGTTTTTGCGCTCGCCTCGATCCTGATCTGGTTCATGAAAAACGGGAGAAGGAAATTCCTCTGGATCCCGCTGATCCCGCTCGTATTCTATTCCTTTATCACCTGTGCGTATCTTATGAGCGCGGAGATCGGACTCTCGCTTCCCTACGGCGTGTCACTGGTGATCGGCGCGGCTTTTGCCATACTCGTCGCCGCTGAGGCCATCAGACGGGGGATGAAGGAATGAGCAGGGAAAGGGCGGAAATACTGATCAGGGTGCTGTTCGCGATACGCGTATGCCTGTGGATCACGGCCGCGGTTTCGACGGTTTACTGGATCCGGTATTCGTTTGTGCTGCACTTAAACGGGATCTTTGATGCGTTTACCTACGCGTCCTATCTCAGGCCGGTGCTCTACACCTGTCTGATCATCTCTTTCGCCGCGATCTGCATCAGCTTTGCGCTGTACGCGCTGAGCAAAAAGATCAGAAAAGAGAGCGGTCTTAGTGCTTGACACACGGCGCGCTATGCGGTAATATACGGTTTGTGCCTTTCCGGCACGGACAGTTCGAGGTGTGGCTCAGTTTGGCTAGAGCGCTACGTTCGGGACGTAGAGGCCGCTGGTTCGAATCCAGTCACCTCGATAAACAGAAAGGGGATGCCCGTAGGGTCATCCCCTTTCTGTTTTGCTGGCGGCTGATTCGTGTGCCACGGTTCTGCCGCCTTCGAATCCAGTCACCTCGACACAGGCGGGAATCCAGTAATAGCAGGGGTTCCCGCCTTTTTGATTTCACTTTAGTGCGCTAAAATTCTGGGTGTTTTGAGACAAAAAAGTGCACAAAAAGTGCATTTTTATCCAAGGTGCTGTTTTGCGCGTGAACGATCGCATTTTCGGTGGACGCTACACTTCTACCGGCGAATAATAATATATTGACATTGTCCCTTGTCGAAATTGTGGGGCTGTGAGATTGCAATAATGTGTTTTGTAAGA
Source organism: Lachnospiraceae bacterium (assembly GCA_017535945.1). Classification (GTDB taxonomy): domain Bacteria; phylum Bacillota; class Clostridia; order Lachnospirales; family Lachnospiraceae; genus Butyrivibrio. The sequence continues at coordinate 12,264 of JAFXTJ010000061.1, read as the reverse complement.
AGAATGGTTAAACAGAATATGAAAATGTATCAAATTCAGCTTTATGATTATAACTGTTCTCCAATAAGTGATGGTGTGATTCGCTTTTTCATAAATGATCTGACATCCTTTGAAAGAAATTGGATGAGCAAATGAAGCAAAAAGGAAAACCTGAGCACCGAGGTTTGAAGCCCCGACGCTCTTTTTCTATGGTATAATTCAAACTGAGGAAAGGGGGTGACGCCAATGCGTACAGCCTATCTTGCACCGAAAAGGTGCCCCACCTCATTTGGCGCATAGTCTCATAATGACGTGCGCTTAACATATTGCCCTCAGAGGATCCCTCTGAGGGCTTATAAAAAAGGTCACCAGATAGCGCAGTGTGATAGATACGAAAGCGGGATCTGGTTTGAACGTGACCGATACAGCAGCGTCGATCGGGGTATTGTGATGATAACTCATGGTTGTTGAAAATGGAGAATGGATCATGCATGGCTTGGATCGGGGTGATCCGGCATGCCTGCACTCCCCCGAGGACGTCATTCGGTTAGTTGATGAGGTCGGTTTTCTTCCGCTGTTTAGAAATGGCATAAAGGGCTTTTCGCTGGAGGAACACACCTGCTCGGATGATTGGTGGTGCGGTGACCCTAAACTCGATCCGTGGGAGTGGAGAGCGATCATCACGAACGAACGCAGGCTCACCTACGGCAAATTCTTTGACAACAAGGCCGGATTCATCTCTCTTGCGTTTCTCCCAGATTTTATTAACGCCCGTCGTGACGGATACGATTTCGATGCCCGATGGGACGATGAAAAAGCATCGACCCGTGAGAAGCGGATCATGGATCTGTACGCCGGCGACCATGCCGGTGACGAGATCTATTCTCCGGAGATCAAAAAACGCGCCGGATTCGGAAAAGGCGGCGAAAAAGGTTTTGAGACTGCCCTCACGAAGCTGCAGATGCAGCTATACCTTTGCCCGATCGCCTTTAAGCAGCGTGTAAGTAAGACCGGCGATGCGTTCGGCTGGTCGATCGCGGTTTTCTCAACCCCGGAGCATATCTGGGGAGAAGAATTTATAAAAAGCGCTTATCAGAAATCTCCAGAGGACTCTGCAAAAGCAATCGCCCGGAAGATGATCGAACTCTATCCTGATCTTGCTCCCGCGAAGATCCTAAGGATCGCCAAAGGCAGCAGCGCCGGTGTCCCAAAAGAACGGAAACGGAAGAAAAAAGAGGACTATCCGATAAACCTGCTAAAGGATATAGACATTAACAGGTACCTGGATAAGGCCGGCATCACCCTGCCTGAAATGGATTATGATGCCCCCACAAGCGACCAGCTCCTTGGCCTGGAATATGCTCTCGGTCTGTTAAAAGAAAAATCCCAGGAAGCATTGCGCCTGCGATATGAGAAACAGCTTACTTACAAAGAGGTGGGGGAACTCATGGATCTGTCAAGTGCCAGGGCAAATCAGCTGTGCACCCAGGCTCTCATGTCCCTTCGCATACCTGCGACATGCCGGTGGTATGTCAAAGGTGTCCAGGCCTGCAGGGAAGAACGTAAGACACAGGTGGCAAAGATCCGTGAAAAGCTGGAAGCCAAGACAGGAAGAAATCTGCGCGCGGAACTGGCAATCACGCCGCTGGATATGGATATCGGATACAGCGTCATGTGGAGCCTTGAAAAGGCCGGCATCATGACTATCGGAGAACTCCTTGTCGCAATGCAGGAGAAGAACTGGTATCAGAGTGTTCCCGGGATCGGACTTGCGACATCGCACAAACTGGAACGGCTGCTTCAAAAACGCGGCTTATATCCGGTATAGGAATCACGCCTGATATGTCGCTGATATGTTCGGGGCTCGGTTTACGCCGGGCCCTGATCCATTGGATACGAAAAGATGGTATAATCATTCATGGAGCCATGTTCTTTACTGCAATATTGGAAACATGCGCGAATACAACGGAAGTGATACGGAACGGCCTGTAGGAGGTGGAGAGTTCACTTCACGTGAGGTGGGGCATGAAGTAAACAATTCTACGCGTATTCAGGAGGTTCTTCAGCATGCCTAAAAACAATCATGAAGTCTCACTTCGTTCAAGTGCTGCAGAGTATCTTACCTTTGTGGCCTCGACCGGCGGGAATACAGAATCCTTCGACATTTTGTACAAAGATGAGGATATCTGGATTACGCAAAAAATGATGGCCGATCTCTATAATGTCGGCAAAAGCACGATCAGTGAGCATATTGCGAAAGTGTATGCAGATAGCGAGTTGGACGAAGAATCAACTGTTCGGAAATTCCGAACAGTTCAAGTGGAAGGCAGCGTTGAAAAAGAGAGAAATCTGAAGCATTATAATCTGCAGATGATCATTGCTGTCGGATTTAAGGTGAATTCAGACAGAGCCGTTCAGTTCAGGAAATGGGTGAATCGGATCGCGAGGGACTATACCATCAAGGGTTGGGTTATCGATTCCGAACGATTAAAAGAAGGCACTTATCTCTCGGATAAGTATTTTGATGAACTGCTGGAAACAATACGGGAAATCCGGCTGTCTGAAAGGAAATTCTATCAGAAGATTACCGATATATATGCGACCGCGATCGACTATGATAAGACGGCAGCTACTACCAGAGAGTTTTACGCCAGGGTGCAGAACAAGATGCACTATGCCGTGCATCTTTCATTTACACGGAACCGCATCTGTGATAGCATTTATTTGTTGAACGCTCTGTGCGAAACATGCCCTATCCGACAGGAGGTACCAAATGGAACAGGAAATGAATATGCATACCAACGATGAGGAATTCATCATCGCCAATAAACGGGCGGTCCTGTGTCTTACCATCATCTGCTCCATCATCTCGGCGGCCTATGTGCTGGAGATCGTTAAGAAATCCCGCACGGTCGGCTATGTGCTCATAGTGGTGGCTCTGGCGATGATCCCGGTGCTGCTTACGCAGATCGTGGTCAGGAGAGATCCGGCTTCCCAGCTCATCAAGCATATTGTGGGGATCGGCTACGCCATCATGTATGTGTTCGTCCTGATGACCGCAAGCAATGTGCTGGTATTCACCTATGTCTTCCCGATGCTGATCGTCATCACGCTCTATGATGATGTGAGATACATCTCGATCATCGGCACCGGCGTCGTTTTCTTCAACATCATCGCCATTGTGATAGAGATGAACAACGGTATCATCACCAACACGGCGGTGGCGGAGATCCAGGGTCTGGTGACCGCCATCATCGTAGCGTACCTGATCCTCGTGAGCATCACGAACCATCAGCTGCAGCTCATCCGGGCAGGGCGGCTGGAAGCGGAGCACGCAAAGACGATGGCGCTGCTGGAGGAAGTCATGGCGGTATCCGGCAGAGTGAGCAGCACCGTGAACGAACTCTCCGGCGAGATGTTCACATTAAAGGATTCCGTCGGCAAGACTTTAAACTCCATGGAGGAGGTCAGCAAGGGGACCGGCGAATCCGCGACTGCCGCCCAGCGTCAGCTGGAGCAGACGAGTGAGATCTCCGATCATATCAAGGCGGTGGAGAATTCCTCCGCGACCATCACGGAAAATGTCGGCCTGGCAGCAGATGCGGTGGCAACCGGACAGGAGAACATCCGCCGCATGACAGTGCTCACGGAAGAGGTGGATACCGCCGGCAAGGAGGTGGCCAACGCGCTGGCCACCTTCCGCAAAACAACGGAGGAGATGACCTCCATCACGGATATCATCACCGAGATCGCATCGGAGACAAACCTGCTGTCTCTCAATGCCTCCATCGAGGCGGCCAGAGCCGGAGAGGCCGGCAAGGGCTTTGCGGTGGTCGCGAGCGAGATCTCCAAGCTCGCTTCCCAGACCGCCAATTCGACCGAGAATATCACCGGACTCATCGACGATGTCATTTCCCAGGTGAACACCATGGTGACCACCATCGACAGTCTACTGAAGACCGGCGAGGAGGAGAGCCGCTGTGCCGAGGAGACGGCAGAGAGCTTTGAACAGATCTCCGGGAGTGTCGCGGCCATCAGGGATTATGCGGTCGGGCTCGGAGATGTCGTGAACCGTCTGGCCCGGGCCAATGATGAGATCGTCGGTGCCATCGAGTCGTCTTCCGCCATCACGGAGCAGGTTACGGCGCATGCCTCTGAGACCTATGACATCAGTGAGAGAAACCAGCGCATCGTGGAGAACATCGACCGGATGGTGGATTCACTGAGCAGTGATGCGGCAGCGCTGAAATCGCACGAGGGGGAGATGTAGAAACGGAGGGGATTCCCGCCTCCGGACAGGCCGGAACCACAGCGTTCAGTGAAAGAACGCGGCGATCCGGTTGTATGCGTCGGGATTCCAGTCCCGCATGGCAAAATAGCGTCCGTCGCAGAGGATGCCCGCAAAAGAGAGGAAAACCTCCGCTGATGTCAGGATCAGGAGGAGGAATGTGAGAAGCCGGCAGAAGATTTGCCGGCTTTTCCCGTCTCCGGAGGGAGACGTCTCCGGGTCCCGGCCGGGCAGGAGAAAAGCGAAGACTGCCGGGAGGAAGAAGAACAGGGCGAAGTCGGATTCATAGCGCTGGGAGATCCCCGCGATCCCGGCATCCAGGAACAGGATCACGGCCCCGAGTGCGAGGGAAAGGAGAGAGAGACCGATCCTGTTCGCACGGGCGCGTTTGTCCGCCGGACATGCGGCGATCAGCAGTAGGAGTCCCGCTGCCGCACCGGCCGGCAGGAGCGGGTGCAGCGGCAGCAGACCGCCGAAGAGCGGTTCCACATACAGCGTATCCCGGTATCGACCGGCATAGTCGACGATCTCCATGAAAGGAAAGACCCGGCGGACCACCGGCGGATTCAGAAACAGGAGGCGAGCACCTTCCAGGATCTCGCCCACGCTGTGATGTCCGTGCAGCAGGTCTCTGGTCGTGAACAGGTAGCGAAAGCCGAATTCGAGCGGGCTGCCGAAGCGCAGCGCGTTATGGACGAGGAAAATGCTCCCCGTGAGGAATGCCGGGAGCAGGACTGCGACTGTGTTGGTCAATGCCTCTTTCTTTATCCGGAAGAAAGCGCCGCGGCGGATCCCGTCGCTGTAAAGCGCAAAGAGGAGGAGAAAGGCCGCGCCGAAGACGGGACGGCAACCGACCGACAGTCCCAGCAGGACGGAGCCCGTCACGAGCAGCGGACGGCGAAAGGATCCGTCCGGACGTTCTGCAGTGAGGAAACAGGAGAGCCCGGTCAGGGTCAGCAGGATCCCCATTACGGCCGGCATGCTGTAGGTCGTACAGAAGGCGGCGAGATAGGGGAGACCCAGGATGCCGGTCAGCGAAACGCCGAGCAGAAGCCGGATGCCGGCGGGTGTCTTCGGGGCATACCGCGCGCACAGACAGCGCAGAAAGAGAAAGACGGCCGGCACGCACAGTACAGCGGTCAGGATCACGGCGATCCAGGTCGGCAGGAGCCGGCCGGTCAGCAGGAATACCGGGAGATAGAGGAGCAATGCCGGCGTGAGGCCGAAGTAGACATAGTATTTTCCGTTATAGTAGGCGGTGTCGATCAGGGCATAGGCGTCTGCTTCGTTTCCCGCGATGCTGCGGGCTGCCGGATCGTAAGGGTTATCCATCTCCGCCAGAAACGGCGCCGGTTCCTCGGTCAGGGAGAGGCTTCCGGCCGCCAACGCGGCGGTCATTTCCTCATACTGCTTCTCGTGCCGGCCCCAGTCCGCCCAGTTGTGCGCCGGGTCGCTCGAGAGTCCGGCAAGCAGGATGAGGAGCATGCACAACAGGATCACGCAGGCACTTCCGGCCGTCCGGAAGAGACTGCGCAGGGAGAAATGTGCCGTATGCACCTTGTCCTGCTTCCTGTCCATCTCCCAAAGTCTATACGAAATTTTCGCTTTTCGCAATCCTTGTCACATTTCCCTTTTGTCATTATAATAATAGTTGCATTTGCAACAGTCGGTGCGTTTCGACAAAGGAGGCACAGCTTATGAGAAGGATCGGTTTGCTAACCAGCGGCGGCGATTGCCAGGCTCTGAATGCGGCCATGCGCGGCGTGGTGAAATGTCTCGCTCACAGCGGCGAGGAGGTCGAGCTCTACGGGTTTTTGGAAGGGTACAAGGGACTGATCTATTCCAAGTTCCGGCTCCTGACCAACCGTGATTTCGCGGGTATCCTGACCCGCGGCGGCACGATCCTCGGCAGCTCCCGCATGCCCTTCAAGACGATCCGCGAGCCCGATGAGAACGGCCTCGATAAGGTCGAAGCGATGAAGCAGAATTATCACAAGCTGCAGCTTGACTGCCTGGTGGTGCTGGGCGGCAACGGCTCGCAGAAGACGGCGAACCTCCTGAATCAGGAGGGGCTGCATATCGTCTCCCTCCCCAAGACGATCGACAACGATCTGTGGGGCACGGACATGACCTTTGGTTTCCAGAGCGCGGTCGGCATCGCGACGGATGTCATCGACCGCATCCATACGACGGCGGACTCCCACGGACGTGTGTTCATCGTGGAAGTCATGGGGCATAAGGCCGGATGGCTCACCCTCAACGCGGGCATGGCCAGCGGCGCCGATATCATCCTGATCCCCGAGATCCCTTACGATATCGACAAGATCTGCGAGGCGATCGAGGCCAGGGATAAGAACGGCAGTCATTTCACGATCCTCGCCGTGGCGGAGGGCGCGATCTCCAAGGAGGACGCCAAGCTCTCCAAGAAGGAGTACAAGGAGAAGCTCGCCAACCGCAAGCATCCCTCGGTGTCCTACGAGGTGGCGGCACAGATCGAGAAGAAGACGGGCCGCGAGGTCCGCGTCACCGTGCCCGGTCACATGCAGCGCGGCGGCACGCCGGATCCCTACGACCGCGTCTTCGCGAGCCGTCTGGGGGCGGAAGCCGGACGCCTGATCCTCAAGGGTCAGTACGGCTTCATGGTGGCTTACAAGAACCGTGAGATCGTCAAGGTGCCGCTCGAGGAGGTCGCGGGGAAACTGAAGACCGTGGATCCGGATGCGAGCATTATCAAGGAAGCCAAGATGCTGGGGATCAGCTTCGGCGACTAAGGACCACCTCCCGTATGTCTTATGTAGCCTTATACAGGAAATTCCGCCCGCAGACCTTTGACGAGGTCCGCGGGCAGGATCATATCGTGACGACATTGCGCAATCAGATCCGCACCGGCAGGATCGGGCATGCCTATCTGTTTGTCGGGACGCGCGGCACCGGCAAGACGACGGTCGCCAAGATCCTCTCACGGGCGGTCAATTGCGAGGATCCGCAGAACGGTTCGCCCTGCGGTAAATGTGATGTCTGCCGCGCGATCGCGTCAGGGGCGGCGTTAAACATCACGGAGCTGGATGCGGCGTCCAACCGCGGTGTGGAAAATGTACGCCAGATCATTGATGAGATCGATTACACCCCCGCGATCGGAAAATACCGCGTCTTCATCATCGACGAGGTGCATATGTTCACGCCGGAGGCTTTTAACGCGCTCTTAAAGACGCTGGAGGAGCCGCCGGAGCATGTGATCTTCATCCTGGCCACCACGGATATGCAGAGGATCCCCGTGACCATCCTCTCCCGCTGTCAGCGTTATGATTTCCACCGGATCTCCGTCGAGGAGATCGGCGGGAGGCTGCGGGAGGTCGCGGACACGGAGGGCATCGCGGTGACGGACGATGCTCTCGCCTACATCGCGCGGGCCGCGGACGGCGCATTGCGCGACGGCCTCTCCCTCCTGGATCAGTGCGCGGCATTCCGTTACGGAGAAGAGCTCACGCGCGACAAGGTCATCGACGTGCTGGGAGCCGTGGAGGTGGAGGTCTACGGCGCGCTCTTTGACGCGTTGTTAAAACAGGATACCGGCGCGGCGCTTGATCTCATCGCGCGGGCGGTGACGGATGGCCGTGATCTGGTGCAGTATGTCAATGACTTCGTCTGGTATCTGCGCAACCTCATGCTCATCAAGGCCGCGGGCGATGCGTCGCGTCTAGCCGACGTGACGACGGAAAAGGCGGCTCTGCTCGAGGAAGCGGCGGCGCGCGCGGATCTGGAGGTGTTGCTCCGCGATATCCGGATCTTTTCCGAGCTCTCGGGACAGATCCGTTATTCCGCGCAGAAACGGATCCTCATCGAGATGGCGGTCATCCGGCTCCTGCATCCGCAGACGGAGCAGGATTACGGGGAACTGCCGGCGCGTGTGCGCAGCCTCGAGGACCGGAGCGACAGGAGCGAACGCGAGCTGAGAGATACCATGGAACGCCTGGAGTCGGGCGGATACGCGGCTCCCGCGGGCGGCATGCCCGGACCGGCACCCGTTGACCGGGCGGCAAGGGAACAGCAGCTGGCTGCGGTCGCGAGGGCGATGCCGGAGGAAGTGAAGGAGCTGATCAGCCGCAGAGAGGAACTGGTGCGCAGGATCGAGGATAACCAGCTCCTGCAGCATCTGCTGCAGAAGGCGGAGCTGTTTGTGGATGAGGACGGGACACTCATCATCGCGCGCAGCGGACTTGATATGCAGAATATGGCGCAGACCAATGATCAGGAGATGGAACGCGTGCTCCGGGATGTCATCATCCGGATGATCGGCAAGGAAGTCGCGGTGCGTTTTGAGAACGATCTGCCGGATCAGGGAAGCATGCAGGCCTTTCCTGCTGAGGAGGCCCTCAGAGCGAAGATGAATCTGGACGGAGTGGAAGAGATCGTGGAAGAAAACGAAGAGGAGGAGTAGACATGGCGAAGAGAGGCGGATTTCCCGGAGGCGGGATGCCCGGCGGTTATGCGAATATGCTCAAGCAGGCACAGCGCATGCAGCGGCAGATGGAGCAGAACCAGAAGGAACTGGAGGAAAAGGAGTTCACGGCGGCTGCCGGCGGCGGTGCCGTGGAAGCGACGGTGACCGGAAATAAAGCGGTGAAGAAGATCAAGATCTCTCCCGATGCGCTGGATCCCGAGGATGTGGAAATGCTCGAGGATATGATCGTCGCGGCGATCGGCGAAGCGCAGGCCAAGGCGGACGCGGAGAACGAGGCGATGCTCGGCAGGATGACCGGAGGCATGGGATTTTGAATCTCTACAGCGGCCGGATCAACAAGCTGATCGAGGAACTGGCCGCGCTGCCGGGGATCGGGGACAAATCCGCGGGGCGCCTCGCCTTTTACATCGTGCATATGCCCAGGGACCGGGTCGCGAGACTGGCGGACGCCATCACCGACGCGAGGGAGCATGTGCACCATTGCAAGATCTGCTGCACGCTGACTGATGAGGAGATCTGTCCGATCTGCAGCAATCCCCGGCGTGATCACAAGACCATCATGGTGGTCGAGAATACGAGAGACCAGGCGGCCTATGAGAAGACGGGCAAATACGAGGGCGTCTATCATGTGCTGCACGGCGCGATCTCTCCGATGCTTGGCGTGGGGCCGAATGATATCCGGCTCAAGGAGCTGATGGAGCGCCTCGCCTCCGAAGAGGTGGAGGAGGTCATCATCGCGACCAACTCCAGTCTGGAGGGTGAGACCACGGCCATGTATGTCAGCAAACTCATCAAGCCCACGGGGATCCGCGTCACGCGGATCGCGAGCGGCGTGCCTGTGGGCGGAGATCTGGAATATATCGATGAAGTGACGTTGCTGCGCGCGCTCGAGGGCAGGACGGAACTGTGAACACGGACCGGGCCGCGCGACGGAACCCGGAATAACGAATACAATTATGAGGAGGAACAGATCATGGCAGTAAAGAGAGAACATATCGGAGAGGCGAAGAACGGCGAGCCGGTTTACGCCTATCATCTGACCAACCGTGCGGGGATGAGCGTCGTGGTGTTGAATCTCGGCGCGACATTGCGCGATATCATCGTGCCCGCCAAGGACGGGACATTTGTGGACGTGTGCCTGGGGCAGGCGGATCTGGCCGGCTACTATAAGAATCCAGGCAATCTCGGCGCGGTGATCGGTCCTGTCGCCAACCGTACGGCGAACGCGCGCTATGTGATCGACGGCAAAGAGCACACGCTCCCGGTCAACGAGAACGGCGTCAACAATCTCCACAGCGATGACGAGGTCTATGGCTTCCAGCGCAAGGTGTGGGACGCGGCGGAGACGGACAACGGCGTGACCTTTTCCATCTCGGTGCCGGACGGGGAACTCGACTGCCCGGGCAACCGCGAGGTATCCGTCACCTACAGCCTTTCCGAGGAGAATGAGCTGAAGCTCCACTATCACGCGACGTCGGATCAGAATACGGGTCTGAACCTCACGAATCATGTTTACTTCAACCTGCGCGGTCATGACAGCGGCAAGATCACGGATCATGTCATGCAGCTGTTCGCGTCGCACTATCTGCCCGTACATCCCGGCGGGATCCCGACGGGCGAACTGGCGCCCGTGGCGGGGACGCCCTTTGATTTCACGATGCCCAAGGAGATCGGCAAGGAGATCGATGCGGACATCGAGCAGCTGAAGATCGTCAAGGGCGGCTATGACCACAATTACTGCGTGGACGGCGCGGACGGTACGCTGCGCGAGATCGCGGTGACGACCTGCCCGACGACCGGGATCACGATGCATACGCTCTCGGATCTGCCCGGTGTGCAGTTCTACGCGGGCAACAACCTCGTCCTTGCCAAGGCCAAGGGCGGCGCGTCTTACAGCAAGCATGACGCGTTCTGCCTCGAGACGCAGTATTTCCCCAATTCGCTGAACGAGCAGGGCTTTGAGAAGCCGGTGTTCGGTCCCGGACGCGAACTGGATACCACGACGGTCTACCGGTTCGACTGATGGCCGAGGTCACACATTTCCCTGCGGCAACGCCTGCGGGTCCCTCCCTGCCGGAGCGGATCCGCAGTCATAAGCTCGCCATCGCCTACCGGACGCTGCTGATCATCGTCCTGGCGGTGGCTGTTGTTCTGCTGTCCTATTATTCCTGGAGGGATAAGGTGTTCTCCGAGGCGGTGGAGGTGAAGAGCGCGCATCTGACGGAGGCGTCCGGTGCGGAATTCCTCGCCTTCGGCGATAATGTGCTGCAGTACAGCAAGGACGGCATCCGCTGTATGACGGCGGACGGCGAGGGGCTGTGGAACCAGACCTATGAGATGCAGACGCCGATCGTGCGCCTGTGTAAGAGCATCGTCGCGGCGGGGGATTATAACGGACATATGATCTATGTCGCGGATACCGGCGGCCCGATCGGGACCATCGATACGAATCTCCCGATCCGTGATTTTACGGTGGCGTCGCAGGGCGTGGTGGCAGCCGTGCTGGATGACCGTGATGACGCGTGGATCTATCTCTATGACGCGCAGGGGAATACCCTGGCCTATTTCAAAACGACGATGGCGGACAGCGGTTATCCGCTCGCCGTCGCGATCTCGCCGAACGGCCAGCTCGTCGGTGTGTCCTTCCTCTATGCCAAGGACGGCAAGATCCGCAGCAGCGTGGCCTTCTATAACTTCGGCTCCGTGGGCCAGAACGCGATCGACAACTATGTGAGCGGCTATGACTATACGGGCGTGGTGACGCCGTATATCAGTTTCATGGACGATGATATGGCCTGCGCGGTCTCCAACGACCGGATCATGTTCTTCGGCGGCGGGCAGATCCCGACCAGCCGCGCGGAACACCTGACGGGCGGGGAGGAGATCATGTCGGTCTACTGCCAGAACGGGCACGCGGGGCTGCTGTTCCATAATAATACATCAGAAGGTGCCTACCGCCTCCAGATCTATGATGTCAAGGGCGAGCCCGTCAATACGCTGTTCTTTGACTGTGATTTCGAGGATATCCTGTTCACGGAAGACCGCGTGATCATTTACAGCGCGGACGACTGGACCGTCTATGATATGGCCGGCAATGAGAAATACGCGGGCGCCTTTAAGGAGCCGATCCGCATGCTGGCCACGACTTCGAGCCGCAACCGGTTTCTCGCGGTCACCTCCGATTCCATCCATACACTCGAGCTGCAATAAGGTGATCATTCACAGAACCCCACCCGTATGAGCACATTTTTATGGCCGCAAAACCGCGTGGTTGACGCATCTTTTTGAAATCATTTGTTATTTTGAAAAAAAGTGTAAAAAGTGCTTGCAATCGGGAAAAGGCGATGATATACTAACATTCGCTCTCGCAAAAAGAGCGCTTGGAGCGCGGGCGCGAGCCGAACCTTGACAACTGAACAGTGATGCAACCCTGAACAGATTCCGAGGGAATCGTTCAGAAGAACGAACCAAGTAAAGACGAACAAAAGACCAGTACGGTCTTGAAAAAGGAAAAAACTTAAAGTGAGAGTTTGAT
>JAFXTJ010000060.1 GCA_017535945.1 Lachnospiraceae bacterium | reverse complement strand
GAGCTCTGCTTCGAGGCACGCACCGGGCGGATGCTCTCCGACGTCAATATCCTGAGCAGAGGCTTTGTCAACGAGCAGGCCGGCAGCGATATCCCGGAAATGCTCGCCGCCAGGATCAGACAGGAGGCCGACCGCCTGATCGCCCAGGATATCGCTCCTGAGCGGCGCGAGGATCTGATCCGCGAAGCAGCGGAAAGCTGGATCCTCGAGAACACGGGACTGAAGCCGGTAGTACTTGTCAGTATACTGAAGGTCATGTTATAATTCAGTAGCAGTTGTTGCACCGGAAAACATCAGCATAAAGGATTTGCGGTTATACACAGCCCGCCGGGGTAAAAGTTCCTAAGATCCCGCAACCGTTCCGTACCAGGAAAACGACCACAGGTACGGAAGGTGTGGAATTGTGAGGGACCATGTGAAGATGGCAGAATAGAGAAATGGCATCGGTCGATGTCTGTTTTCTCTGTTCTGTTTTTTTGTGCTTCCGTCTGCCCCGTCAGGCCCTCTGTCCGGAGAAGGATATGCTGCTTTCGTTTGTAAATCTGGCATTCATATTCATCGTCATCTTCCTGTTCTACGCCCTGCGCAGGCGCTTCAGGCCGTATGTGCTGTTGGCCGCGAGCATGGTGTTCATCTGGAGGCTGAACCGCGGCGCCCTGATATGGGTACTGTCCTGCTCCGTTCTCCTGTATCTGTGCGGTCTCCGCATACAGTTCCTGCTCGGGGAAGACAGAAAAAAATCGGCGCGGGTCATGACAGTCGCAGGCATCATCGTTTGCGCGGCCTCGCTGTTCTTTTTGAAGCATGTATCAAGATCTTTTCCGGATGAAAGCGTGCTGCACCGGTTCATCCTGCCTGTCGGCTTCTCGTACTATATCTTTCAGGGGATCTCTTATCTGTCAGATGTATACCGTGAAGAACTCCCCGCGGAGAAAAATCCTGCGATCCTGACGCTCTACATGTGCTTCTTCCCGAAATTCATCAGCGGCCCCATCGAGAAACCGAAAACATTTCTGGAGCAGATCCGCAATCTTGACTCCGTCGGACTGTTCGATGAAAACCGCATCCCCCTTGCCTTTGCTTCTCTCCTGTACGGCTGCTTCATGAAGGTGGTGATCGCTGACAGACTGGCGCCGCTCACATCGGGGCTGCTGAACTACCCGCATATATACGGCTCCAAATGGCTCTTCTACGGGATGCTCATGTATACCATGCAGATCTACTGCGATTTTGCCGGATACAGCGCGATCGCCGTCGGTGTTGGCAGACTCTTCGGCCTGACGTTGACCGAGAACTTCCACACGCCGTATTTTTCCCGCAATATCGCGGAGTTCTGGCGGAGATGGCACATTTCGCTGTCAGGCTGGCTGCGGGACTATATCTACATCCCGCTCGGCGGAAACAGAAAGGGCCTCCGCCGGAAATGTCTGAACCTTCTGGCCGTGTTCGTGATCTGCGGCATGTGGCACGGCGCGGGGATGCGCTTCATCATCTGGGGTCTGCTGCACGGCATCTGTCAGGTCGTCTACACAATCTGCAGAGATAAGAAACCCTCCATGGCAGACCGCGTGCCCGGCATCATAAAGACGGCGGCCGGCACGGTCCTCACCTTCTCCTTTGTTTCGTTCGTCTGGATCTTTTTCGGCGCGCCGAATACACGGTTTGCGCTGAACTATATCCTGCGGATGTTCACCGCGGGGATCGGGGAAGTCCCCATGCTGAATCAGGAGCTGCAGCTGGGGGTGACACCTTTTGTAAAGAACATCCCCGTCTACGGCATTTTCGTGATCATCCTGGACGGTATCATGCGGAAGGAAAACCTCCCCTTCGCGGAAGCGGTCCTTAAACTGCCGGTCTGGGCAAGGTACCTGCTGGAGTATCTGATGATCATCGGGATCTTCCTGCTCGGTATGTACGGCCCGGGATACAACGCGCAGGATTTCATGTACATGGAGTATTGAGCAGATATGAATAACAACTCGATCAATTCCATAGCCAGATGGGTTTTCCTCCTGATCACGTTCATGACCTTGTGGTATCTGAACGATGTGCTCAAGGTCAAAGATGAACACGGGACCAAACAGACATTGGCTTTGTATTATCAGCCCTCGAACTCCATTGACGTCGCCATGCTCGGATCCAGCCATATCCACTGTGACATCGATCCCGGCATACTCTGGACGGAATACGGGATCGCTTCCTACGATTTCAGCGCCGCGGAACAGCCGCTCTGGATCACCTATCATTATCTGATCGAATTCTGCAAGTATCAGAACCCGCAGGTCATTGTGCTCGATCTTTATTCCGCCGCAAAAAGAAAAGAGGATTACCAGTACGACTGGATCCGACCGAACATCCATGGTCTCCGGTTTTCCGTAAACAAACTGCAGATGCTTTGGGTCAGTGTGGAAAGAAACAGACTCAGGGATTATTTCCCCGATTTCGTCTACTACCACGACAGGATCGGCAAACTGACCGAGGATGACTGGCTGTATCCGTTCCGTGCTCCCGACGAACTGTGTGCGTTCAAAGGATATACTCCGTATTTTAACGATGAGGAACAGGAGGAGCCGGATCTGGCGCAGGTTCACAGCGGCGGTCTGACTGCCAAACAGGAAATCTATCTGCAAAAGATCATCACTTACACGCAGCAGCACAATATCGAGCTGTTTCTGATCGTGACACCTTATATCACAAACGATCAGGACGAGCTTGTCTTTAACAGGATCCGGGAGATCGCAGAAATGAACGGTTTGGATTTCAACAGCACAAACTATGACTATGACGGCATCGGTCTCGATTTCGAAACCGACTTTAACGACGGATCGCATTTGAATTACCGCGGTGCGGAGAAGTTTTCCGCTTATCTCGGAAAAGAGCTGAAAAGCCGTTTTGACCTGCCCGACAGACGCGGGGATGCCCGGTACGAATCCTGGGAGATCAATTCCTCCCTTACAGAAAAATATATCAAGGAGAATTCGTAGGCAGATCCGCCTGCCTCCCTCTCACTTCTCCGACCGCTTCGACCCCCAGAGTGTGAGCTGGCGCTTCTCGCCCAGCGCGGTGAAGACGGCCGTTTCAAGATCCGTATCGTCGATCGTCATCTCCAGCGCGACGCCGGCGTAGACATCGCTCTCTTTTTCATTCGCGGCGGTCAGATCCAGCGTGATATAAGGCGTGCCGGCTTCCGCCTGCCAGGTGCCGGCAAATGCGCCGTCAACCGTCCCGTCCGCATGCAGCGTGAGCAGCTGCGGTTCCCCAAGCTCCTGATGTTCGTAGTCAGGATCCGTCCGGTGCAGGATCACGTCATAGGTCCCCGCGATCCGCGCAGGATCGAGTCCCTTATCCGGCAGCCTCTCACCCGTCGTCCGGTAAGGTGCCGCGACGGGCCAGCCGTTTTTGTTGAAGAACAGCTGATGGATCCGCACATAATGGTATTCCGTGCCGTTTGTGGTGCGCGTATGGTAGACGATGTAGAAACGCCCGTCCCTGTCGGCGAGCACGGAATTATGCCCCTGCGAGACCATGCCGTCCCCGTCCGTGTCCCAGCGGTAGGCACTGAACAGCCGCTCCCCGGTCGGGAAGTTGACATTCTGTACATAGGAATCATAAAAGGTGCCGTTCCCTCTCTCATCGATATAGGGCCCCTCCGGATGCTCCGCCCGGAAGATGCGGATATTGTAGCCGCCGCGCGCCTGCAGTTCGCCGTAGGACAGGAACAGCCAGTAATATCCGTTCATGTACTTGATGAAGGAGCCCTCCCCCGTCACATAGGAGCCGCCCGCGATGAGCGTGCCGAAGTAGGCATCGGAATGTTTCTCCGTCGGATATTCCACAGACAGATCCCTAAGCCCCGTCGAAGTGTCGAGCCGCAGCAGAAAGATCCCGCCGGACCAGGAACCGTAGCTCATCCATAGCCGGCCTTCCTCATCAAAAAACGCGCAGGGATCGATGCAGTTGGGGAATTTGTCCCCCCAGTGGTCGTTTTTGACACCGTTTAAGATATAGCGCTGCGGAAGCGTATCCGCACCGGTATCAAGTCCCAGCACCTGTGCCACATCCGTCTCCGTCCAGTTGTCCTCCGTGAAACCGCCGTAGACCACGGAACCGGCATAGGTAAAAGGTCCTTCCGGATGATCGCCGGTGAGCAGGACGATATTGGACTGCCAGTGATCGCCGTTTGCGGAGAGGTAGATGCAGTACTTGCCCATCGTCTCGTTGTAGATCATGTCCGGCGCCCACAGATATCCCACTGGACTCCCCGCCTTGAAGTCATCATTGTAGGCGCGGATCTGCTTCATGGTCTCTGCGTCGAGCGCACTGCGGAAGGTCTCATCGGTCTGCTCCCACCGGATCAGATCGTCGGAACGCGCGCTCGTGATATGTGTCCCGACGATATAGTATTTCCCGTCCCGATCCTGAAAGATCGTCGGATCGTGCACAGTCACCCTCGGCAGTTCCGTGCGGTGCGCTTCGATGATCTCCTTCGTGATCTCAGGATAAGCTGTCATGGACACCTCCTGACCGGCTAAGCCCTGCTGCGCTTCGTCATCCGCCCCTGCTGCCGGCGTCTGCGTGGTATTCCCGCCTGCCGCGCAGCCCGTCACGGCAAGCGCGAGCGCAAGACAAAGCACTCCTGACCGCATACGGCCAAAAGAGGTGCCCAGCCGTTTTCTGCAATGCGTAAAGACCTTACGCATGCAGCATGTTTTCATAGGAAAAGACCGGCCGCCCCGCCGCATCCCATTTCACTTCCATCAGCATCGTATGCCGGTTGGGATCGTAGAGCGGATCCCCTTCGATCCCGGTGTAGGTGCGGGCATGGAAGACGCAGACATCGCGCCCGTCTGGGAGCGTCGTGAAACTGTTGTGCCCCGGACCGTAGAAGCCTTTTTCCCGGTCGGATGAAAGAACGGGCTGCCGCGATTTCTCCCAAACGGCCGGATCCGTGAGATCCGCCGTCTCGTCCGCCGTGAGCATGCCCATGCAATACTCTTCTCCGGTGGAACTCGCGGAGTAGGTGAGAAAGATCCTGCCGTTTCTGATCAGCACCGCCGGTCCCTCATTGACCCAGATGCCGGTACGTTCCCAGTCGTAATCGGGTGTCGTGAGCAGCACCTGTGCCGTGGACAGCTGTGTCGGCGATGCCATGCGCGCGATGTAGAGGTTAGAGATCTGGATCCCGACGGACACCTTCTCCGCCCAGACAAAATAGCGGGTGCCGCCCGCGACAAAGGTCGTGGCATCCAGGGAAAACGCGCGGAACGAGTAAATGTCCTCCGGCGCGCACTGCATCCGGCCGCGCTCGATCCAGGGATCGCGCATCGGATCGATGCCCGTGCATTCCAGGACATAGGGACGCAGATGCCAGATGTCTTCTTTTCTGGAGGCGGCATAGTAGATGTACCAACGGCCGCTGATCAGATGCAGCTCAGGTGCCCAGATGTGCAGGCTCATATCGCCCGTTTCGTGCTTCACCCAGAGCGTCTGCTCCGGTGCATAAGCCAGACCGTACAGATCGCCCGCATGCCGCAGGATGATCCGGTCATAGGCGGGGACGGAGGCGGTAAAATAATAGCTCCCGTCCGGTACGTGCAGGATATACGGATCCGCTCGCTGCTCGATAAAGGGCGTGTTGTAATCCGTGAGAATTCCGTTTCTTGCCTGTTCTTTCATGCGATCCGCTCCTTGTCCCGTGCGCTCACTTGATCCCGCTGATCGCGATCGATTCGATGATGACCCGCTGGAACAGGAAGAACAGCACCAGCGTCGGCAGCATCGCGATGACCGAAGCCGCCATGATCAGCGCATAGTCGCTCTGGATCGCATAATAATGATTGAAGGAACGGATGACGACCTGCAGGGTCCAGGTCTTCTCGCTGCGTAAGAAGATCGTCGGCGCGAGATAGTCGTTCCAGATACCCATGAACCACAGCATGAGCTGTGTACCGAGCGCACCTTTCATCAGCGGCAGGAAGATCCGCGCGTAGATCCCGAAATAGTTGCAGCCGTCGATCTTGGCGGCATCCATGAGCTCCGTCGGGATGCTGTAGAGATTCTGCCTGAGGAAGAAGATCATGCTCACATTGCCAAAGCACCCCGGCACGATGAGCGGCAGCAGCGAATTCGTCCAGTGCAGCTTGGTAAAGAGGACATACTGCGGGATCATGACGACCGCGAACGGGATCATGATCGTCGCCAGGAGCGCCAGAAACAGGGCGTTCTTGCCGCGGAAATTCATCTTGGCAAAGGCAAAGGCCGCCAGCGAGGAGGTAAACCCGCCGAAGAAGAGCACGGGGATCTCCACGATGATGGTATTGATGATACCGCTGATAAACTGGCCCTTCTTCATGACCTCGGAGTACTTGCCGATGAGGACCGGATCCGGGAAGATCGTGAGTTTCCCCGAGAGGATCTGATTCTTGGTCATGAACGAGGTCGCCACCATGTAGATCAGCGGGAAGACCATGGTAAAGGCAAAAAGCGCCAGCAGTACAAATATGATCCCATCGGCAGCGCGCTCCCTGGGGGAACGGACGTTGCTCGACTGATAATCCTTTTTATTATTGATCTTAGCCATCCTGCACCTCCCCGTTTAATCGATCGTCCTGACCCACTTATCCTGACCCCAGAAGTTGATGGCCGTAATGATAAAGATGATGATCGCCAGGATCACGGCGACTGCGCTGCCGTATCCCAGCTGTCCGTTGGTGAACGCCTTTTCATAGAGGTAATAGACGACGGTGGCCGCGCTGTAATTGGGACCGCCGGCGTTGGTCATGACCTGTACCTCGACGAAGACCTGGAAACCGCCGATCATCGAGGTGATCAGGATGTAGAAGGTAACGGGCGACAGCAGCGGAAAGGTGATATTGCGGAATTTCGCCCAGCTGCCCGCGCCGTCGATCATCGCCGCTTCGTAGTAGTCGCGCGGGATATTCTGCAGACCCGCGAGGTAGAGAATGATGGAACTGCCAAGACCTTTCCAGACCATGAAGATGATCATGGAGACCTTGACCATATGCTCGTCGCCGAGCCAGTTGGGACCGTGCATGCCCGTCAGGGCCTTGTAGATGCCGTTGAAGAGACCGTAATCGTAGTTAAAGACCCAGGCCCATAGGATGGACACCGCCACCAGGGAGGAGACCACCGGGACATAGTACATCGTGGTGAGGACGCGTTTGCCGGGGATGCCGCGGTTTAAGCCCATGGCGATCAGCACACCCAGGATCATGCCGATCGGGATGCCGATCATGTAGATCACCGTCGTCCCCATCGCCTTCCAGAACTTGGCATCGTGCAGGATCTTGATGTAATTCCCCAGGCCGACGATATTTCCCCAGAGGGAGTTGAGTCCGGTCCATTTGCTGGTGCTTGCGATCACGGCAAAGACGATCGGATAGGCCATGAACAGCATGAAACCCACGAACGGAGCGGCGATGAACAGCCACGCCCAGCGCTCCTCCCGTTTTGCCATCGCGGACATCCGCGTCTTCACTCTTTTTCCTGCCATTTCGCTCCTTCCCCCGTCTCCGGTCTCTTCGGGAAACCGGAGCCCCTCCGCACGGGAGGGGCTCCGTAAGATTCTTGTCTGACTTTTAGTTGGTCGCGGAATTCTGCAGCTCGATTGCTTCGTCGAGCAGGGACTGCATCTCGGGCTCCACCTGCTTCAAGAAGTCCTCGACGGTGATATCGCCGTTCTTGATGTTGAAGACGCCGGACCAGAAAGGTGTGAACCACTCGGCGTTGTAGGTGTAGTCGGTCTCCTGCAGCGCCGCCGCATAGTGATCGTTGTTGTCGAAGTAGCCGAAGATGACATCCACATTGGAGGCATAAGGCACCTTGCCGCTCTTGACCGCATCCTTAAACTCGCCGTAGGCCAGATCCACGATATTGGGCAACTGGATCGATGCTCCGGTAGAGATACCGGACACCGCACGCTGGCCGTCCTCATCGGTGGAGAGCTTGGCGGCAAGCTGTGCCGCGAGGTCGGGGAACTTGGTGGTCGCGGAGACCGTGTAGCCGACGGAGCCCATCCAGGTGTGGGAACGGCCGTCGCCGCTCGGGCCTACCGGCCAGCCGCAGAGATTCCACTTATAAGGGAAGGTGTTGGGATCCATGAACGCCGCCACATCCCAGGTGCCGCAGGCATAGAAGCCGATCTGGCCGTCCAGCCATCTCTGATAGCCGCCGAGCGCCGTATCCTGATCGACCGTAGGGGTCAATCCGTTTTTGGTCAGATCCGTGTAATAGGTAAGCGCCTCGGTGAGCTGCGGGTTGTTCGTGACATTGACCTTGGTCATGTCGTCATTGAGGAACTTCACGCCGTTGGAGTAAAGGATGGGTGTCATGCCCCACTGATCGGCGCAGGCAACGCCCCACTGATCGACTTCGCCGTCGCCGTCCTTATCCTTGGTCAGCTGTTTGCAGACCTCGGCGAACTCCTCGTAGGTGTAAGGCTTCTCCGGATCCGGATAAGGGATCCCCGCCTCGTCGAACAGATCCTGGTTGTAGGCAAAGGCGAAGCAGGACAGATCCTTGGGGAACGCATAGAGGCTGCCGGAACCGATCTTGCTGCCGTCATAGCGGTAGATCTCCTGTGTGGTGCCCCAGATGCTCTTGATCGTGGCATCGTCCACATACTTGTCGAGCGGCTGGATGTAGCCGTTGTCGACATACTGACGGACGGAGGCGGGACCGACATAGAAGACATCGGGCAGATCTCCGGCCACCAGGTTGGCGGTCATCTTCTGATTGTACTCGTCCTGCGTGGTGACCTCGAAGACCACCTCCTTGATCTGATCGCTGTGCTCCTGCACGAACTCGTCGATCAGCTTCTGATAGATCTCCTTCTCATGCTCCTGCATGTACAGGAACACATGCAGCGTCTCCTCGCCGGTCCCGGTCATGGTCTCGGTGGAGCTGCCTTCGGGCTCTGCCGCGGGTTCAGCAGGAGCCTCGGTCTGCTGCGGTGCCGCGCCTGCGTCGGGAGCCGCCGCGGGCGTGTCGGTCGTGGTCGTTGCACAGCCTGCCAGCATGGAAACGCTGACTGCCGCCGCCATCAGAGTGGATAATAGCTTCTTTTTCATCTGTTTTGCCCTCCTGCTAATCGGAAAACTGTGTATGGAACGGAACCTGTCTCCATTCTAAATGGCGGTACCTGCGATGTCAATAATTATTTTAATTTTTTATAATTTATTTTAGTTTTACCTAAACCTAAACAAGGAATACGCTATTTTGCGCAAATTCACACTTGTATTCAAGGAGATATGTGCATATAATTCAATTATTGTTAAAATACTTTTGCGGGCAATAAATGACCGGAAAGCGCCTGAACGGCGCGGGTTCCCGGCAAACGGGCGGAGGGAGATATGCTGCACATCAGATCATTGGAAGAAGGTCGCAAGCTGTTCAAGGCACTGGGATCGGAGGTGCGCGTGGAAATCGTGCGGATCCTCACGCAGGACGGGAGCATGAACATGAACGAGCTGGCCGGGAGGCTCGGCATCACCAACGGCGCGCTGACCGGTCATGTCAGGCAGCTGGAGGAATGCGGTGTGATCTCTGTCTCCTCCGATACGACCGTCGGACACGGGAATCAGAAGATCTGCTCGGTGCACCTGGACCGGATCCTGATCGACCTGCAGCGTGAGATCTCCGATCAGAATGCCTATACCACCACGATCAAGGTGGGACGCTACAGTGACTACGACATCTACCCCACCTGCGGTCTGGCCACCGCGACACATCTGATCGGCGAGGTGGACGACGCGCGCTATTTCGCGCATCCCGAGCGGTTTGACGCGGATATCCTCTGGTTTACGAGGGGTTATGTGGAATACCAGATCCCCAATTTCGTCCCGGCTTCGCAGCAGATCGACGAGATCTGCATTTCCGCGGAATTAAGCTCCGAAGCGCCCGGCATCAACAGCGCCTGGCCCTCCGATATCTATTTCCATCTCAACGACGTCCTGCTGGGAACCTGGCGTTCGCCCGGGGATTTCGGCGATGTCCGCGGCATGTTCACGCCGGACTGGTGGTTCCCCAACTGGAATCAGTACGGGCTCTTAAAGATGCTGATCATCAATCACCGCGGCACCTTTATGGACGGTCTGCAGATCTCCGATGTCACGATCGACGAATTCGGCTTCACCGCAGATGCGCCCGCCAGATTCCGCATGAGCGTGCCCGAGACGGCCGAGCACATCGGCGGTCTGACGATCTTTGGCAAGAATTTCGGCAACTACAGGCAGGACATCGACGTGCGCATCAGTTACAGCCCGAAGGACGCGTCATGAATCCCGTCAGGGAACGTCTCAAGTACATCATTGCACTCGTGCTCTACGGCACGATCGGGACCTTCTTAAGATATGTCGATGTCCCCAGCGAGATCGTCGTCATGTGCAGGGGGATCCTTGGCTCCGCCTTTATCCTCGCTTTCCTGGCGGTGCGAAAGCGGAAGCCCGACCGGGCTGCGATCCGGGCAAATCTCGTCTGGCTCGTCATCTCCGGCGTCAGTCTGGGACTCAACTGGATCTTCCTCTTCGCCGCCTATCTCCATACCACGGTCGCGATCGCGAGTCTGTGCAATTATGTGGCGCCGATCTTCGTCGTCATGATCGCCCCCGTCGTCTTCCGTGAGCCGCTGAACCGGCGAAAAGTCCCCTGCGTGATCGCCGCTTTTGCCGGCATCGCGCTTGTTTCCGGTTTCTGGAAGGGCGCGGCCGGGAGCGTGGCGGGCGTCCTGATGGGGATCATGGCCGCAGTCTGCTTTGTGTTCATCCTGATCTGCAACCGGAACATGCGCGGGATCAATGCCTACGATAAATCCATCGCGCAGCTCATCATCTCGGCCGTCACGGTGCTTCCCTATGTGCTGGTCAGGAATCTCGGCAGCACGATCCAGTGGAATATCCGGTCCGTCGCGCTGATCCTCATCCTCGGCCTCGTGCACACCGGGGTCGCCTACTGTCTGTATTTCAGCAGTATCGCAACACTTCCCGTCCAGACGGTCGCGATCCTCGGCTATCTGGAACCGCTGGTATCGGTCCTGTGCTCGGCCGTCATCCTGCGCGAGCATATGGATGTCTGGGGCTGGCTGGGCGCCGTGCTGATCCTCGGCGCAGCGATCCTCAGCGAAACGATCGGGGACAGCACAGGCGGGAAGGAAGCCGGAGCGGGGTAGGCGCCTCATGTAAGGCAATGAATTTGGCTTTGAGGCCTGCTACAATTCCCACTTCAGCTATTTGTAGCAGGCTGATATCGGCCATTCGGCCTGCTACAATCCCCACTTCGTCTATTTGCAGCAGGCTAACACTCCCCCATAGACTTCCCGCTCGAAAAGCGGTATGATCATACCGATCGGAGGGGCAAAACAATGGGAGCACAGACAGACAGCGATATCCAATACAGGAAACTGACGGAAGCAGATATCAAAGAATTCGCGCAGGTGCGGATCAGGCAGCTGCGCGATGAAGGTGCAACGGAGGAGTTTGATCTGGCTCCGTCCATAGAGGATTTCACGGCCAGGCATCTGGCTGACGGAACCTTTGTGGCGTGGCTTGCGATCGCGGAAGGCCGGATCATCGGCACCGGCGCGATGTCCTTTGTCGAGAAGCCGCCGTATTTCGGATGCCCCAACGGGCGGATCGGCCTGCTGTCCAGCATGTATACGGATCCCGCCTACCGGCGCAGAGGGATCGCGCGAAAATTGCTGTCACATGCGGTGGAAGAAGCAAGATCGCACGGCTGCGGCGTCGTGCAGGTAACGGCTTCGGATATGGGCGTGCTGCTGTACACGGATTTCGGCTTCGTAAAGAATCACAACTTCATGCAGTACAAGTTTTAATACATCACCGCGAATTCACGCCCTTCGGTCCGGCGAAATAGCCTTCCAGTTTCTGTATGAGTTCCGTCCGTGTGATCGATTTCAGCAGATAATCAACCGGCCGGAGTTTCATGGCGGTGAGCACGCTGGATTTCGCCATCTGCCCGGTCAGGAACACCACTGGGACCACATCCGTCTCCGCTTCGCTCTTTAACATCTCAAAGATCGTCGGACCGTTGACCACCGGCATCTCGTAATCCAGAAACACCAGGTCGGCCTTGTTCGTGGCGAGCCACTGCAATGCCTTGACGCCGGAATTGGCCATGACGACGATATATTTGTCCTTCAGCCAGTCACGGACCATCTGCATGTATGTCACATCATCATCCACGATGAGAATGGTCTTCCGGGTCGACGCGAGCAGCCTGCTGTCGAACTGCTGCCTGACCGCCTCCAGAAACTCGTTCATATCCAAAGGCCGCTGAAACCAGGCACTGATGCAGTACTCGGGAACGTAATTCCGCACGGCCTCATACTCTTCTTTCCTGCCCACCAGGATCAGGCTCTTCTCATGCTCCATGCACAGATCCTTCAGATAGACCATGAACGCGGGATTGACCGGCGCCTTGTCATCCATATAATAGACCAGCAGATTGCTTTCGAACTCCATGTCGATCAGCGCATCGGTCTCCGCCGGAACAAAAACGGCCTCATAGCCGATCTCCGCCAGTTTGGATTCCATCCCGTGAACCGAAAAGGTCTCCTTTGTACTGATGATCAGTACCTTGCTGTCACTCATGATCTCCCCCTTTTACACGCCCAGTCTGTTCCTGATGCCGTCCCAGTCAAGCCTGTTGAGAGATGCCCTTATCTCTCTGATCAGGGCGGATGTCTCGCCGGGCAGCCGGTACCCCCGCAATGCGTTCAGCGTATCCTCCGTCAGCGAATAGTCCTCCGCCATGGCATATTCCTTTAGTGCCATCAGGGCATCCTCGAGATCCTCCGCCGGGATCTCCTCCTGTGCCTCTTCGCGCAGATGAGTCCGGATCGACCGCTGTACCTTTCTGTAAAGCGCGATGAATCCCTCATGCTCCTCCCTGATAAAATCCAGGTTCCCGTCATTTCCGGCCCGTTCCATCGCGGCAGCCGCCGCGGACAGCACCATCGCCCCGATGACGCGCGACGTGCTCTTGAGTCCGTGGGCTTTGACAGTGTAATTCTCCAGATCTCCCGTGTCAAGATATCTGCACAGTTCCGCCGCATTGTCGTCGACATGCGCCATGAAAATGTCCAGCGAAGACAGATAGGCATCCGCCGCCTCGCTGTTGGCAAGCCCCGCGTCGATATCGATCAGCGGTTCGTGGAACAGCCAGTCCGGGAGCTTTACCTTTTCCGCTTTCAGATCGGGCACGGCCGCCTGCTGCGCCGCGGGAACAGTCGGTCCGTCCGCAGCGCCCGGATCCGTTCCCCCCTCAAAAGCGCTCCGCACCGCGGCCTGTATCGCCTCCGCACGCACCGGTTTCCGGATAAAGGCCGCCGCTCCCGCGTCCTTTCCCCGGTTCTCCGCCTCCTCGGTCTCATCCGCCGTCATGAAGATAAAGGGCACGCCTGCGCCGTATCTTTCCTTTATGGCCGCGCACAGTTCAAATCCCGACATCCCCGGCATTTTGACATCCGATATCACCAGGTCCGGTTTTTCCGCTTCAAAGATCTCCAGCGCCTCCGCCCCCGACGATACGGTCAGGATCTCATAGCCGTCTCTCAGTGCTCTCGCGGCCAGTTTGGCCATCATGGGCTCATCATCCGCGATCAGAATCTTTTTCAAGTTTCCTCCTCCTTTTTCTGTTCACCGGAGCGCTCTCGGCCGAGATCACCTGATACCCCTGCAGGGTCAGCTTTTCCATATTGTCATCATAAGTGTCATCCATGCTGTCGTAGGCGGACTCCGTGAAGATCAGGCAGATATGCTCCGCGTGCACACTGTTTTTGACGCGCAGATTCCAGATCATATCCGTCAGGTTCCTCTGCATGCAGAGATTGGCGGAAAGCCGGACCGCCACATAGGGGAAGCCGTCGCCGGCCATGCCCCCGCTGCCCACATAGGAGAACACCTGCTCCAGCACGGAT
The DNA here is from genome assembly GCA_017535945.1 of Lachnospiraceae bacterium. Taxonomy (GTDB): domain Bacteria; phylum Bacillota; class Clostridia; order Lachnospirales; family Lachnospiraceae; genus Butyrivibrio. Next base: position 6,674 of record JAFXTJ010000060.1, on the reverse strand, counting down.
TCCTCATATCTCATGAAGGCGCCGCCCCCGCCGGAGAGCTCTTCCAGCGTTTTCTCATCGATCTCCCCGAATTCCGCGTCATCGATCCCCGGGACCGCTTCGGCATACAGCACGCTGCCGTCTTCCCCTGATAATACCGGCTTGTAGGATACCCGGATCCGATCCTCGTTGATCGCGCGCATCAGGATCTCATCCATCTTCATGCGGATCCTGTACTCGCGCTTGTCCAGAATACTCGCTGCATGATAAAAGATCTTTGTTCCCGAAAAGCCGGCGAAGGTGTGTCCGAAACTGATCAGTTCCTCATCGGAGGAGATCTCCTCGGGATATCTGACGGACACGGTCTTCACCTCCACCCGGATACCGCTGTCACTCAGCGGATTGTCCTTTCTGATCATATCCCTGATGGCGGGTATGGCCTGTACCGGATTGTATTCCGTGCTTCCCAGGATGATGTAGAAGTACCCGGGATCCTCGTAATAGAACTCATAGGGCAGCTTTTCCGCCTTGCCGTATGAGGTGATGGCTCTTTCCACCACGTGGACGTATTCAAAGAATCCTTTTTCCCCCAGGTACCGCCTCAGTTCCTCGGCATTGACGATGGAGGCGATGACCACCTGGACCTGCCGCCCGGAGAGTTTGATCTTCTTGATCTCATCGCGGAAGGCAAAAAAGCCCGGCAGCCCGGTGTTCAGGTCCACATGGATCTCCGGCTTCTGCACGTACAGCACGACGAACAGCAGGGTAATGGCCGTGAAGTAGCTCTCCACCATCAGATCCTCCCGCACAAACTGGATCCCGACGCCCACGATATTCAGGGCATAGATGGAGAACAGGGACAGCCATTCCGAGAGCCGGAGCATCTTCCTGCGGGTGATCAGCAGATACACACCCAGGATCAGATACATGATGGCAAAGCCATAGATGAGCAGGATCAGGTCCCCGCGTTGGTATCCTTCCTCGGCCGTGACCGTGAAGACCCGATGTGTCGCCATATTGACGAACATCAGCACACAGATCCCGGAATAGGGGAGGATCACCGGGATCTTCCTGAGTATGCCCCGGATCCTGAACCAGGTGCCGGTCACGGAGTAGATGTAGAAGATGAACAGCATGTTCACCGCATTGCGGCTGAAAAAGTAGAGATAATTAAACCAGAGGATCACCGTAACGGCCGCCGGCGTCATGATCCCGTTCTCGTTGGCGAGGTTGCAGGTAAAATCGGCAACCGCGCAGAAGAACGACAGCCACAGGACCGCCATGAACAGCCTGTTCGACCTCCCCATGGTCAGTTTGCGCGATACGGTGGCAACGATCAGCACCGTGTATATGGGGATCGATACCCCGATAAATGTCAGTCCCAGATAGTTCATGGCTCACTTCCTCGCAAAGATCAGCCCAAAGGTGCCGGGGCCGCAGTTGATGGCTATGGAGGGCGCCGCCTTTGTCAGATAGACCCGGTCAAATCTGACGATCTTCTCCACGGCCGCCCTGACCTGTTCCACCTCGGACATCCGCATGCCCACATAGGTGATGAACAGCGCAGAGGTATCGATCGTGTCCGGGTTTACCAGCACCGACCGGATATACCTCTCCTTTACCCTCTCGTAATCTCCCGCGATGATCCCGCGGGTATGGACCCTGCATTCCCTGGTATCGATGACCGGATGCAGCATCAGCGCGTCACAGAGTTTATTGACCCAGGAGGAAAGCCGGCCTCCGCGGAAGAGATACTCCGTTGTCCGGATGATGAACGAAAACTCGATCTTATCCTTCTTCGTCTCCAGCAGTTCCGCCATGCCCTCCGCATCCTGCTGCCCGGCCTCCGCCAGATCGTATCCGTAGAGAGCCAGCAGGCCGGTGCCGCTGGAAAGATGTCCGGAGTCAACGATCCGCACATTGTAGAACGAAAGCGCCGCCTCGCAGGCATTGACAAAACTGTGGCTGGCATATTTCGCTGTGGTGATGTGGATGATGTGCTGCGCCTTCGTGAGCATCTCGGAGAAAAACGCCTCGTATTCCGCCACCGTGGGCGCTTCGCTCTTCGCGTTAACGGTGCTGTCCTCCATATAGCGGACGATGCCGTCGCTGTCGGTCTCCTCGCCGTCATAGAACAGGCCCTTATCCAGATGCACGCGGCAGGGGATAACGGGGATGCCCAGTTTTTCCCGGATCTCCGCGGGCAGATCCGCCATGCTCTCGGTGGTGATGAGTACGGGTACCTTTTTCCGCATCTCCCTCACGATCTTGTCGGACGCGAAGCTCTCGCTGTTCTCAACGGATCTGACGACCTTATCATCCGGCAGAAGGGTCCGGATCACATGCTCCAGATCCGCCGGCTCCACCGGTTTGACCAGGTATTCGTCAAAACCTTCTCTCCTGTAGAGCGCCTGGTTCTCGCTGCCGGCATTGGCGGTAAGAGCGACCACCGGCGTGGATTTGCACAGGCCGCCCGCCTGTTCCCTGACGGCATGCAGACACTCGATGCCGTCCATCTCCGGCATCAGATGATCCATGAGGATCACATCGTAATAATCCTTAAGCGTCATCTCCAGGCAGGCTTTGCCGCTGTTAACGCAGGTCACCTGCACGCCGGTGTCCTTGAGCAGCTTTTTCACCACCAGGAGGTTTGTGCTGTTATCGTCCACCACCAGCACCCTGGCCTCCGGCGCCTCAAAACTCTGATGATACTCATACTTCTCATTGACGCCGTGCAGCTTCATCGCGGAGAAATCGCCGATGATGCTGTCGTCCGCGATCTCCTGCTCGATCTCCACCTCAAAGGTGGAACCTTTGGTATACACGCTGTTGACGGACAGGGTGCCGCCCAGCAGGTCCACCAGCTGTTTGACGATGGAGAGGCCCAGTCCCGTTCCCTCGATATACCGGTTCTTCCTGGTATCCTCCCGGCGGAAGGCATCAAACAGATGGGGGATGTTCTCCTTTTTGATCCCGATCCCGGTATCCTCCACACTGTAGGTCACGCGGGCCATATGTCCGCCGGTCCTGACGCAGTGCACGGACAGCGTCACACTGCCATCGGGCGTGTATTTGACCGCGTTGTTCAGCAGGTTGATCAGGATCTGCTTGATCCGCACTTCATCGGAGAAGAGCTGCGCCGGCATGCCGGGATCGACGGAGACATGGAACTCGAGCCCCTTCTCGTTGGCCTTTACCCAGATCATGCTCACGATCTCCGACAGCATCTTGGCCACATCATAATGGACCTTAACGATATCCATCTTGCCGGATTCGATCTTGGACATGTCCAGGATGTCATTGATCAGGGACAGCAGCATCTGGGAGGCGGCCTGGATATTCCGGGAATTCTCCGCCACCTCGGGACCCGCGTTTTCCCTGAGCGTCATCTCGTTGAGTCCGATGATGGTATTGATGGGGGTTCTGATCTCATGGCTCATGCTGGAGAAGAACTTGCTCTGCGCCTTGTTCATCTCCTCGATCTCCTGCGCCTGCACCCTGGCTCTTTCATTCTCCGCCAGATACAGCCGGTACTGGGACACCACCATGTAATAACTGATAAAGCCGACCAGAATGACCGACACGAGGGAGTCCACATACCAGGAATGCTTTTCATGCAAAGGTGCGAGCCCGGGGAACAGGTAGCACAGGATATAGAGGACGGTGATCTCCACCGTCAGCAGTCCCACCATCACCAGGCACGGCTTGCCCTTTACCGTCAGGCCGATATACATATAGGCAAAGCAGAACCAGATCACGCCGCCGCCCGCCAGTCCTCCTCCGGAGAGGAAGGCAACGGGGATCACGAAAAACACGATGCACATGGACATGATGATCGCGCCCAGCTGCATCCGGTCCTTCCTGATAGCCACATGGGTCATGATAGGGGCCGCGATGACCGTGGCACCCACGACCAGGATCTCCAGGATGTTCTCCCCGATCAGGATATCCTCGATCAGGGCCAGGATCAGCGCGATCTCGCCCACCATGGTCACCCGGACGAAGATGCCCGAGCGGACATCTCCCATATCGTTCAGAATACTCCGGAAAATCTCTTTGATCCTTCTGATCATATGAACTACCTCTTATCCGAAAAACCGGCGATGGTCTGCAGCAGCGTCTCATAACCGGCCACAAATCCGGCATGGTGATCCAGAATGAACTGCTCATCTTTCGCCTTGGCCGCAAATTCCAGCGCCTTGGCTTCCGCGGACAGCCCGGCCGCTCCTATCAGAGCGGAGGTACTCTTGATCCCGTGAACCCGGATCTCATAATCCGTCCAGTTCCGGCTCTCGAAATACCCTTTCAGTTCCGCGAGCTTGTCGTCCCGCTTATCCGCGTAATCGGCCAGCAGTTCCTCGTAAAAAGCGGTATCGCCGCCGCAGTAATCGATGCCGTAGGCCGTATCCACACCGAGCGCCTGCAGCGCGGCGTAGGGATCGGCCGGTGCGGCGGAATCGGACGGTGCGGCCGGAACAGGCTGCGGCTCCTCTGCGATCTGCGGTACCGGATCAACCGGTGCAGCGGGCTCCTCTCTGTGTACGACCGGCGCGGTTTCCCGGACCGGCGCACCTTTTCTCCTCTTCACCGGTTCTCTGGTATATACAATAGCGGACTTCGGCAGCACACGCTTCAGCACCTGCTCCAGCTCCGGGATCTGGACGGGCTTGGGTACGAAACCGTCAAAGCCCTCCGCAAAGAACATCTCCCGGGCGGAACTGATGGCATTGGCCGTCAGCGCCACGACACAGATCTCCCGGTTCGCCCTGGCGGCATCCTGCTTGATGCGGTGCATCGCCTCCACGCCGTCCATGCCCGGCATCATGTGGTCCATGAATACCAGATCAAAATCCTGTTCCCTGCACAGATCAATGGCTTCCTGCCCGGATCCCGCCACGGAGACCTCCATGCCGTATCCGCCGAATATCTCCCGTGCCACCACCAGGTTCATCTGCTCGTCATCCACCACCAGGGTTCTGAGTCCCGGTGTGGTCAGACGTTCCTCCGTATCCACATTTTCTCCGGTGAATACCCGGTTCAGGAAGTTCGCCACCTGCGTACCGTAGAAGGGCTTGGACAGCAGGGTCAGACCGGACGTCACCTCCCCGTCAAAGTCCCTGTCCGCCACAAGAGCCACATTCATCTGCTTCGCCAGGGAGTCGATATACTCCCTGTTGTTCAGGTACTCTCCCGTACCGACGAAAAGATGGGTGAGTTTCGTGCTCTCCACCACCTTTTCCAGTTCCTGTCTGGACTGCACGCGATACATCTGTATGGACAGTCCCGCAGACAGATGGGCGATCATCTCCATATAGTATTCCCTGATCTTCGGGTGCCCCGTGGTCATGAAGCCCAGAAAGCCGCCGACGACACAGTTCTTATGATCCCTGACGCGGATCCCGGGCGTCTGATCCTCCACCTCCTGCGGGATACTGACCTTAACGGTCGTTCCTTCATTTGGTCTGCTTTCAATGGCGAGCACACCGCCCATGCTCTTCACAAAGCCGTTGACGATCGGGATGCCCAGCCCCAGGCCGCCTTTCGTCCGGGCCCGGCCGGAATCCGCCTGATAAAACTTGTCGTATACACGATCCAGTTCATCTTCGCTCATGCCCACGCCGGTATCCCTGACCTCGATTATGAGATTGATGCCGTAATCCCGCTTCACGGGATAGATCCGCAGACAGACGCCGCCCTCCTTGGAATATTTATATCCGTTCCTGACAAGATGCCACATCACGCGCCTGATCTTGGTCTCGTCACCGATGAGCACGGCGGGGGTGGCGGGATCGATATCCACCACCAGATCCAGTCCGTAATTATCCGACTGGTCGAGCTGCTGCAGCAGATCGTTCACAAGGGAGGCCGGCATATACCTCTCGCGGTTCAACGCCACCTTCTTCATGTCGATCTCCGTATAATCAAGGATATCGTTGATCTGCTCCGAAGCGCGGTGCCCCGCCTCGGATATGGACTGTATCTTGCCGAGCGCGCTGTCCGGCAGGTCCTCGTTTTCCAGGACATAGGAAAAGCCCAGGACCGCGCTGATCGGTGTACGGATCTCGTGGGAGACATTGGCCAGGAAGTTGTTGGCCCTCTCATTTTCCTCTGTAAGTTCTCCGATCTTCTCCAGATAGCGCTTCTCCGAAATATCCCAGGCGGAAACAAGCCGTTCGATGATAAACGCGGCAAACGGGATCATCAGAAAGACCATGCCCGTCCGCACCACGCTGCCGCGGCCCATATTCAGTCCGGTCGTGCCTCTGACGACGATCAGATGGAAGATCAGGGACAGGAAGGAACTGAAGATGCCGAACCACAGCAGGGGCTTTTCTCTGGTGAACGCGAACAGAAAGATCATGACGACGATGAACATGCCGCAGTCATAGGTGGTATTGATCTTGATACAGTAATAGAAGACCAGAAACGCCGAGAAGACACCGCAGATGTAGATCTGCGCCCTCTGCGGGAGCCTGTTCATGAAATACAGCGCCCAGCACATGACGCCGCCCGTCACGATCACCGGCAGCATCCAGATCTCCCAGCCCAGAAGCCGGTCCAGTATGATCACGAGGACCGAATGGATGGTCATGCTGATGAGCATGCACAGATAGACGACCTTTTTTAATTCCGCTTTTACGCTGCCGCTTTCCATGGCTGATCTCCCCGTTCCGTTCAGATGTTTATCCGGGAAG